>JBDSDL010000077.1:0-16635 GCA_039920585.1 Nitrospiraceae bacterium
GCCGGGGTGATCGGCCCAGGCGATGTCCAATGGATGACGGCGGCGTCCGGCATCGTTCATGAGGAATTTCACGAAAAAGAGTTTGCTAAGAACGGCGGTACGCTCCACGCAATTCAATTGTGGGTCAATTTGCCGCGCGCTTCGAAAATGTCCACGCCCGGCTATCAGACAATTCTCAACGCAGACATTCCGTCTATTGAGATCGAGGGTGAAATCTGTTGGTTACGAGTGATCGCCGGATCGTTTCTTGGGCACAAGGGACCGGCCCATACCTTCACTCCGATTGAGCTGTACGACCTGCAGTTGAAGGCTGGAAAGCGGGTTGCTCTGGCCTTGCCCGAAGGACACAATACCTCCATCTTTGTCTTGCAAGGCCGCGCCTCTGTGAACGGGTCGGAGGAGGCAGGGGAAGCGGAGCTGATCGTCTGTAAGCGTGAGGGATCGCAAGTTACGGTGGAGGCCCAGGAGAACAGCCGGCTCTTGGTCATGGCCGGGGAGCCGATCGACGAACCGATCGCCCGCTATGGCCCCTTCGTGATGAATACCAAAGCGGAGTTGGTTCAGGCGGTGAACGATTATCAGGCAGGCAAGATGGGCCATTTAGCATGACGCTGAAAAAGTCCGTCAGCATCGTTCTCGCCTCGAAAGCATCCTCAACGTAGCCAGGGGCTACGCCTCCGGTGCTTCCGTCGGCTGCGGCCTTGCTGGACGGGATTTTTGAGCATCCTGCGGGACAGAATAACAACGGAATCGATGATGCAGATCGACATCTACTCCGACATTGTCTGCCCGTGGTGTTACGTCGGGAAGCGACGAATCGAGCGGGCATTGACCTCAGTTGGCAGCGACGTACATGTGACGTGGCGTCCGTTCCAATTGAATCCGACGATGTCACTCGATGGAATGGATCGGTCCGCTTATCTGAAGGCCAAATTTGGGAGCTTGGAGGCCTTTGGCCGGATGGAAGAACAACTCCTCGCAGCTGGCGTGGATGAACAGATTTCCTTTGCCTTTGAGAAGATTCAGCGGACGCCAAACACCTTTGCGGCGCATCGGTTGGTTTGGTATGCGGCACAGCAGGGGAAGCAGGACGATGTGGTAGAGGGTCTCTTTCGTGGGTATTTTCTAGAAGGCAAGAACATCGGTGATTTGAAGACCCTTACGCACGTAGCTGCAGAAGCCGGACTGGATGGAACAGAGGTAGAAACATTTCTGGCGAGTGAGAAAGGCGTGTTTGAAGTCAAGGAGGAAGAAGCAGGTGGTCGTCGGTTGGGCATCAGCGGGGTGCCCTATTTCGTCCTCAACGGTCGTGTTGCGATCTCTGGCGCGCAACCTCCCGATATCTTTGTGTCGGCCATTCAGCAGGCCCGGAAAACAGTTGTGGAGAGTAAGGAGGAGACATGATGTCAGTCCAAGTCTATGGATGTAACCATATCGTTATCGAGGTCACCGACGCCAAGAAAGCGGTGAAGTTCTATTCCGATGTCTTTGGTTTGACGATGTTGCGTGGTGGTGAAGGCGCGGCTTGGTGCAAGCTGGGCGAGCATCAATTCATGGCGATCTTTGAAGTGGATACACTGCAACCGGATCGTGTGAAACATTTCGGCTTGATGGTCAGGGACGCGCAACAGATCAAGGAAGTGCGGAGAAAGCTCACCAAGAAGTACAAACTCACTATGCAGCCGAACTTCCGTTGCGACTTCCGCGACCCCTGGGGAAATCGTATTCAGGTCGGCGATCTCAGCGATGAGTCGCTGGTTTGGCTCCTGCCCTATCAAGAAGTGCAGAAAGCCGGGATTACGTTCACCGGTAAACTTCAAAAGGAGAAACGATCATGAGCACAACCAATCTGCAACAGCGACTGGAGAATCTATTCGGCTACATTCGTCAAGGCAAGATCATTGAGGCGATGAGCGAGTTTTATGACAAGGAAACCGTGATGCAGGATAATGCCAATCCTCCGACTGTCGGCCAAGCCGCGAACATAGAACGGGAAAAGCAGTTCATGAACGGCGTCAAGGAGTGGAAGGGGTTTAACGTCACAGCCTCAGGCGTCGGCGGCGACGTGACCTTCTACGAATGCAACCTCGACTTCATCGCCACCAATGGACAGCCGGTTCATATGGAGCAGGCTGTCGTCGCCAAGTGGAAGAACGGCAAGATCGTCCACGAGCGGTTTTATTACGATACGGGCACGAAGAAGTAAGGTGCGGGGTGTGTTGGCGAGCGGAAAAGTCCCTCAGTGATTCCGACTTCCGAGACTCGTTGAGGGTCTGAGCGCTGCGAGAACGATGCATGGGAATAGGCGCGTCTCGGCGCGCCGGGGTTGGGCGGGTGAGAAGAGCGACTTTTTCAGCATTCTGCTAATCGTCGAGGGAGTGTCTCATGCCAGACACACAATGGACGGACGTTGGAAGCGTCGAAGAGCTGAAGAAGAAGCCCTTGCGAGAAGTCTCCTTCGGAAAAACGACAATCGCGCTGACATATAAAGATGGCTCGTTTGCCGCGATCTCCGGGGCCTGTAATCATGTCGGTGGTCCGTTGGGTGAAGGCACGCTCGACGGCGACTATGTGGTCTGTCCCTGGCATTACTGGAAGTTTCATCACAAAACCGGTCAAGGGGAACCAGGGCACGAACAAGATCAGGTTCCGAGCTATGCGACCAAGATCGAGAACGGCCGGCTCTCTATCGATCTGTCGTCCGCCACGAAGAGGAAGAAGCAGTCGCACAAGCCCCATCCCCTCGCACGTCCGGTGTTGCGCCAGGCAGGCCCGATCCGCGTCGTGGGGATCTCCACGACGGCGATGACGACGGAACATCCACGGTACAGCACTTCCGACGCGATGTTGGACGTGGCGCTGGAGCATGCCAGTAGCGCGCTTAAACTGGAGACGCAATGTATTAAGCTTCGTGAGCTGAGTTTCCGTTCGTGCGAAGGCTTCTATTCCAAATCGGCGCAGGCCTGCACCTGGCCCTGCTCGATCACGCAAATGGACCCGACCGATCAGCTTGATCGCGTGTACGAAGCCATCGTGCATTGGGCCGATGTCATTCTGATTTCAACCCCGATCCGTTGGGGCAACGCGAGCAGCCTGTATTACAAGATGGTCGAGCGGATGAACTGCATCCAAAATCAGGAGACCATCGCGAACAAACATTTGCTCAAGAACAAGGTCGCGGCGTTTATCATCATGGGCGGGCAAGACAACGTGCAAGGCGTGGCCGGACAACTCATGACATTTTTCGCGGAAGTCGGTTGCCAGTTCCCTCAATTCCCGTTCATCGCCCATTCACGGGGCTGGAGTGCGGAGGATATGGAACGGAATGTCAGCGAGGTACAGAACAGCCGGGAACTGCGTGAAGGGGCGCAGGAGCTCGTTGCACGCGCCGCAGACATGGCGAAACTCATGGTTGACGGTCAGATTCCTGAGCACCCACTCGCCCGTGGTGGCCGCAAGGCGCATCAGCTCGATAGTGAGCCGACGGGGTAACGGTCGCGTGAGATTTGGGGGGGTCGGATCATGCCGGAACCAGGTCACAGAGACGCGCACCTCGACAACCATTTTCGCGCGCTGCTTCGTCTGCACAAAGCCTTGCTGGACGACGAACGGGTGTCTTATGAGCGCGTGCATGGACGTATCCCGTCCAACGGAGCGTTTTTGCAGCTGGTGCTGGGGGATGCGTGGTTTGCCTGGTTGCGACCGCTGTCCCAATTGATGGCCAGGCTCGATGAACTCAGTGAAGAAGAGAATGCATCGTCACGTACGGAAATCATCGAACTGCTCACGTCGGTTCGGACTCTCCTGACGCCGACGGAAGGGGGAGATGGCTTCGGCAAGCACTATTACGACGCGCTGCAACGAGAGCCCGATGTGGTGTTGGCGCATGCGGCGGTCAGAGCGCTGCTCTTGCAGCCGTCGTCCAACAAGGAGTGACCCACATGAAAGCACATTACCTCGGACACGTTGTCTTCTATGTGAAGGATCTGGAACAGTCGTTGGCTTTTTATCGCGACCTGCTGGGATTTCAGGAAGTCGGACGAATTTTCAATGGCGCTGCTGCCGCGCTCACCTCTGGCCGCACGCATCACGAATTGCTCCTGATCCAGGTGGGTGACGCGCCGGGGCCCTCACAGGGCCGCCGCCGCGGGCTCTATCATATCGGTATCAAAGTCGGCAATAATTTGGATGAACTGCGGGAGGCAAAGCGAGAATTGGAGCAAGCGGCTGTCACGATCGACGGCATGAGTGATCACACCGTCAGTCAAAGCCTCTACCTGCGCGATCCTGACGGCAACGAGGTGGAACTGTACGTGGATGCGGATGAGTCGGTGTGGAAAAACAATCCCGCTGCCGTTCTCGCGCCCACCAAGCCGTTACATTTGTAATCTAGAAAAGGAGGACTGTTCATGGAGAAACCACGCATTGCAGTCAAGCAGCCGGCGGTGCTGTCGTTGGACCCGGGAACCTACTATTGGTGTCAATGTGGACGCTCGAGGGATCAGCCGTTTTGTGACGGGTCCCACCAAGGAACCGGGTTCGAGCCGGTCGAGTTTTCAGTAACTGAAAAGAAAGAAGTCGCCTTGTGCCAGTGCAAGCAGACCAAGACCCCACCGTTCTGCGACGGCACGCACCAGACGCTGTGAAAATGCGAAGCGAGCGTCAAAATGAAAATCATGTTGATCGGGGCAACTAGAGTGGAACGTCCAGCTCATACCCGACAATGTTTCACGGTGGGTTATTGATGAGCGACAAACTCTGCCTGGAAGTCTCCATCACGCTCTGCTAAGGAGGAAGCATCATGGACTGGGAAGCGCCGTCATTCGTGGAATTGAAAATGGATGCCGAGATCAACTCGTATCAAGATGACTTTGCGGACATTCCCGATATCAAAGAGCCATCTGCGGAAGGGCCGGTCGTGACCGCCCCTCAATAAGATCGACGGGTGGATGTGATGATCGTTCGTGTCCTAGGGTCGGCAGCGGGAGGAGGATTCCCGCAATGGAACTGCGCCTGTTTTCATTGCCGAGGCGTACGGGAAGGGCTGATCAACGCGAGCCCTCGAACACAGGAATCAGTCGGTCTGAGCGCGGATGATGAAGACTGGTTTCTCATCAACGCGTCTCCGGACATTCACTCGCAGATTGAGAGCTTCGGCCCACTCCATCCGGGGAAATCACGCACCACACCCATCCAGGCGATTTTTCTGACCAACGGAGACCTGGATCACTGTTTGGGGCTCCTTTCGCTCCGAGAGAATCATAGACTTGTGATCTACTCCACGGAATCTGTGCATCGCGGATTCACCGACGGCAATGTCTTGTATAGAACCTTGCAACGCTTTGCCGGTCAGGTAACCTGGCGAACGCTGAAACTGGGTGTTGAAGAGACCTTGCTGTGCGCGGACGGACGCCCGTCAGCATTGACGGTGGAAGCCTTGGCCGTCCCGGGAAAGCCTCCCATCCATTTGGAAGGACTCGTCTCGCCTAGTGATCCGGAACTGAATGTGGGACTCAGGTTTCGCCAGTGTATCAACGGGCGAGTGCTGGCCTATCTATCCGCTGTCGGCAGGATCACAACCTCGGTTTTCGAAGGGTTGGCAGGTGCGGATTGCGTTATGTTCGACGGCACCTTCTGGTCGAGCGATGAACTCTCCGCTCCGGGCTTCCTCGAGAAGTCAGCCGAGGATCTGGCCCACTGGCCTGTTGGGGGGCAGAGAGGGAGTCTTGCGATACTTTCGACTATCACGGCTCCTCAGAAAGTGTTTATTCACATCAACAACACCAATCCGATGTTGAGGGAGGATTCCACCGAGCGCAAGATCATTGAGGCAGCCGGATGGAGCATCGCGTGGGACGGGATGGAGATCAGGCTATGAAAGACGATCAGCATCGAGGTCCACTTTCAAAAGAAGCCTTTGTGGAACGGCTTACACGTGAAGGCTCCACCCGCTACCATGACCATCATCCTTTCCACAAGCTCATGCACGAGGGGAAGTTGACGAAGGTTCAGCTGCAACAATGGGTGCTGAATCGGTACTACTACCAAACGCGGATTCCGATCAAGGATGCCTTGATCGTTTCGAAGTCAGAAGACTCGAGCTTTCGACGGATCTGGCTCCACCGTATTCAGGATCATGACGGGCAACAGGAAGGGGAAGGCGGACTCACATCATGGCTCGAGCTGGCGCGAGGCGTGGGTCTCGACGTCGAGGAGGTCAGGAGCTTGCGGTCCGTGCTTCCGGGCGTCAGACTCGCCTGCGACGGGTACGTGCAGTTCGTCCGTGATTCATCGCTGCTCGAAGCCGTGGCGTCATCACTCACCGAATTGTTTGCTCCGATGCTCATGGCCCGTCGCCTCGAAGCGTGGAGACACCATTATACCTGGGTGAGCTCAGACGCTCTGAGGTATTTTCAGATGCGTATCGCCCACGCCACGCTTGATTCGAAGCAGGCTGTTGAATTCGTCGTTCAGCACGCCCTCACGCATGAGTTACAGGAACGATGTGTGCGGGCCCTGATTACGAAGGCGGAAATTCTGTGGCACCTGCTCGATTGCCTGTATATGGCCTATGTCGAACCAGGATCAGGAGGAGAGAAGTCCGCATATGACCAACAGCTTGACCGGCGACATAGGCAGACCTCAGCTTAGTCCCAAAGTTCGTCTTCGCTTCGATCGGCGAACCGGTCGCTACCTACTCTTGTACCCTGAAACAGGTCTTGAACTGAGCAGAACCGCAACAGAGATCGCGCGCCTTTGCACAGGAGAATGGACGGTCGACGAAATTGCGCAGTATCTGGCTCACATTCATAGCGAGGTCTCTCTTGTCGAAATCACTCGGGATGTGCACGGCTTTCTCAAGACCCTTGCGGGCCGTAGTCTGATTCAAGGCTTCAAATGAATAGCGAGTATCGTCCCTACACGTTAATCGCAGAGCTTACCTACCGGTGCCCGCTACGATGCCCCTATTGTTCAAACCCTCTCGGCACTGCCGGTCATGGAAATGAGATCGATACCGACACATGGCTTCGCGTCTTCCAGGAGGCGGAAGCACTTGGTGTCGTCCAGCTCAACCTGACAGGGGGAGAGCCGTTGTTGAGGGATGACCTGGAGCGGCTCATTGAGCGAGCGAGCCAGCTTGAGTTGTACACGAACCTGATCACCAGCGGTATCCCGCTGACCTTCGAGCGGTTGGCTCGGTTTGCAGCACTCGGACTCAATGGTGTGCAAGTGTCTGTTCAAAGTTCGCAGTCGACAGAATCAGACCGGATTGCCGGAGTACCCTCCTTCCACCGGAAGCTCGAAGTCATGCAGTGGGTCGCATCGCTCGAACTTCCGCTGACCCTGAACGTCGTGCTCCATCGCGGCAACATCGATGAGATCGCGGAACTTATCGCTCTGGCCGAGCGCGTGTCCGCCGACCGGCTTGAACTGGCGAACGCGCAGTACCTCGGATGGGCTCTCAAGAACCGAGTGGCGCTCCTGCCGACTCGCGAGCAGGTCGAAATCGCGCGAACCATTGCAGCGAGCGCAAGGGAGCGGCTTCGGGGAACAATGGAAGTGATCTTCGTCACGCCCGACTATTATTCGGTGCACCCGAAATCTTGTATGGATGGGTGGGGACGACGGTTCATTGTGGTGAATCCGGAAGGGCTTGCGCTCCCCTGTCATCTGGCGCACACGTTGCCCGGATTGCGTTTTGACAATGTCGCGAAGCGCGACCTCGCAGATATTTGGCATCATTCAGACGGCTTCAATCAGTTTCGTGGAGACGGATGGCTACCCGACGCATGCCGAAACTGTGATCGTCGCACCAAAGACTTCGGAGGATGTCGCTGTCAGGCCTTTCATGTGACAGGGAACGCGGGCGCTACTGATCCCGCCTGTTCCCTCTCACCTGATCATGGACACATTGAATCCGCACGAAGCCAGGCGAGTCATTTGACCGATGTGCCAGTACTGTTCGAATATCGGACCGGTCGAGGGTTCTCCCAAGCATGAGCCGGCGTATGGACATCAGCCTGGTGATATTGCTCGTCCTAGTTGTCTGCCTCGGTTTGTTTGCCGGTGTAAGGGACCGCGCTCTTCCGTTGGAGGGGTTGTACGCAAGTGGTCGGCTGTTCGGGAGCGTCTGGATTGAATTGCTGTTGGGCTTCCTCATTGCGGGGCTTCTTGAAGTGCTCATCTCTCCCGCTGAAATCACCGCGTGGCTGGGAACTGAGTCCTCTACGCGAGGAATTCTTGTAGGGTGGCTAGCCGGCCTGGTGATTCCAGGAGGACCATATCTGCTCTTTCCCATTGCGGCGAAACTCTGGACAGCCGGAGCGGCTCCCGGCGTCTTGATCGCGCTGATTACCGCAAAGTCTCTTGTCAGCCCGATCCGAATGCTGACCTATGAAGCTCCGCTGTTGGGTTGGCCCTTAACCCTTGCCCGTTGTTTGCCGGCTCTCTTCGTTCCTCCGATTATGGGAATACTGGGACAGTGGGTCTTCAATCTCTTCATGAGGAAGTAATCATGAACACGGATCAGAGGAACAATCGCAATACGATAAGTTGTGTTGTTGCGCTGGTAATCTTCTCGATGACCCTCTTCGTCGTCGAGAACCGGATCCATGCCGCCTCCCTTCTTCTCGATACGATCAAACTGCCTCCTGGTTTTGCCATCACGGTTTATGCGGACAATGTTCCGAATGCACGGGGTATGACACTTGGACAGAACGGCATCCTGTTCGTCGGCAGCAGGGAGAAAGGCAACGTCTATGCAGTCATCGACAAAGATGGCGATCAACGCGCTGATAAGGTGTTCACCATCGCCAGCGGTTTGAACATGCCGGTGGGCGTCGCTTACCGAAATGGCTCGTTATTTGTCTCCGCTGTGGATCGCATCCTGCGATTCGACAAGGTCGAAGAACGGCTGACGAACCCACCCACTCCGGTGACGATTAAGGACGGCTTTCCGAACGAGGTACATCATGGATGGAAGTTCATTGCCTTTGGTCCAGACGGGAAACTCTATGTGCCAGTCGGTGCCCCATGCAATATCTGCGAACCTGATCCCGATCGCTATGCCTTGATCGCTCGCGTGAATCCGGATGGGAGCGGGTACGAGATCGTGGCGCGTGGAGTCCGGAACTCAGTCGGATTCGATTGGGATCCAACAAGCCATGACTTCTGGTTCACGGATAATGGTCGGGACAATCTTGGGGACAATCAACCGCCGGATGAACTCAATCACGCGCCGAAGGCTGGACTGCACTTTGGCTATCCCTATTGCCATGGGGGAACGATCTCGGACCCTGAGTACGGCAACAAACACGGCTGCCCCGAATTCACGGCGCCGGCTGTCACGCTCGGCCCTCATGTCGCCTCGCTGGGCATGCGCTTTTACACCGGCACCATGTTCCCCCTAAAATACCAGCGCCAAATCTTTATTGCGGAGCATGGTTCGTGGAATCGGAGCGAGAAAATCGGCTATCGGATCACGCTTGTGTCACGAGATGAGCAAGGGCGAATCCGATATTCAGTATTTGCAGAAGGGTGGCTTCAGGGCCAAAAGGCATGGGGACGCCCCGCTGATGTCCTCGTCATGCCGGATGGCGCTCTGTTGGTTTCAGACGATTCGGCGGGAGCGATTTATCGAATAAGCTATAGAAAACAGTAGAAAAAAGTTCCAACGCTTGGTCTCGATGAAGCGCTTCATTCAAGATGGCAGTCTCTTCTGCCTTAGCCGGCTAGCCGCCAGTATAGCTTGTGCCTGTTGAATTGGTGTCAAGTTGATGGACTGTCCGGGTGACTTGCTTGCCGAGAAATACGTTGTCGAACGGGTTTGCCTAATGATCGACCGCATGTGCAAGCAGATCAAGACCCCGCCGTTCTGCGATGGCAAGCACGCGACGCTCTGATTTTGTTGGAAGGCTCACAGGCCTTCCGTATGTTTCACTGCGGGTAAGGCATAGAGACCGATTGTGCGTATCCGACCCTGATCGCTGTTCAAGGCATAGATTTGCCATAACCCGCCGCTTAACTGGAGAGGAGGCGCACCGTGAAGATCGCAGTGATCGGCGCGACGGGGTTTGTCGGATCGGCCATTGTGCAGGAAGCATTGCAGCGAGGCCATGAAGTCACGGCCATCGTGCGGCATCTGGGGAAGGTCACGCCGCATCCGAAGCTTCGTCCGTACAAAGCCGATGTCCAGAATGGAGACGAGGTGACCCAGTCGGTTGCTGGTCATGATGCGGTGATTAGTGCGTTCAATCCTGGATGGACCAATCCCAATATGTATGATTTGCAAGTTAGAGGCGCGCGAGCCATTATTGACGGTGTGTAGAAAGCGGGCGTCAAGCGACTGCTGTTCGTCGGGGGAGCAGGCAGCTTGGAAGTCAAACCGGGAGTCCAGTCCGTGGATCTACCCGGTTTCCCAACCGAATACAAACAGGGCGCGTTGGCCACGCGGGAAACCCCGAACCTGCTCAGCAAAGAGCCGAGCTTGGATTAGTCCTTCCTTTCTCCTTCCGCCGATCTTTTCCCGGGTTAGCGAACCGGGAAATTCCGCTTGGGAACTGACCAGTTACTCGCGGACGCGAAGGGAGAAAGCCGCATCTCAGTCGAGGACTATGCGATGGCGATGATCGACGAGGTGGAGAAGCCAAATCATATCCGCCGTCGATTTACCGTGGGTTATTGAGTCGGCATGATTGAACGCGCCGGCACAATATCCGCCACTTTGTCACACGTGGGTGCATCGAAAGAAGGATTCAGTTCCACGGCGCAGAGCGTCACTGATCGAGAAGAGTTTCCAATGCCATCTGCTGAAATCGTCTTTCTCTTCGACGTGGACAACACGCTGCTGGACAACGATCGGGTGACGGAAGACTTGCAGCGTTATCTTGAGCGCGAAGTCGGCCACGAGCGTCGGAAACGATACTGGACGATCTTCGAACAATTGAGGGTTGAGTTGGGGTATGCGGATTATTTAGGGGCCCTTCAACGGTATCGTACTGAGTACCCCCGTGATCCGCATCTGTTGACGGTGTCTCATTTCTTGATCAATTATCCATTCGCCGACCGTCTGTACCCGAACGCGCTGGAGGTGATTGAACATGTCAAGCAGTGGGGGCCAGTCGTCATCCTGTCCGACGGGGATGCGGTCTTTCAGCCACGAAAAGTTGAACGATCAGGATTACTTGAAGCCGTTGGCGGGAACGTTTTGATTTATATTCACAAAGACCAAGAGCTGGACGACGTAGAGCAGCGCTATCCCGCCGAGCATTACGTCCTGATTGACGACAAGCTCCGTATTCTCTCCGCCGTGAAAACCATCTGGGCTTCGCGCGTCACGACCGTATTTCCTCGCCAGGGCCACTACGCTCTGGACCCGCATGTAGAGGCTCGCTTTCCACCGGCGGACGTGACGATCACGAGCATCGGAGACATGCTCAAGCATGATCTCTCGACACTACAAATAGGGAAGTGAAACTATGAAACGCCCAGCCTCAACGGCATGGCAGGGCGATCTGAAAAGGTGCAAAGGGATGGTCTCTACCGAGAGCGGCGGGTTGGCGTAAACACGATCAAGAAGTATATCGGGTTTTATGAAGCCAAGAAGTGTCAAGCGGAGCAGTGAAGGATGTTTAGAAAGGCCCGCTCGGAAGGCCAGGGTTCTTTATTCACCGGCGCTCTATGTCTCCCGCACACCTGGGACTGACGGCGCCGTATATTTGAAGGGAGTAGTCATGTAATTCAGACAATCCATCATTCCGACAGTCGCCCTACTCATCATGAGCATGGGGCTCTTATGCGGAGCCGAGGCAAAAACCATCGAAGCGTGCCATGCGACCGTGAGTTGGACCGGACAAGGCGTGATCGATGATCTGGGGGATGGGGAGAGAATCTTTAGCGGCACGATTACCGGAAGCATCCTCGTGCAGCACCTTCCAGTGGGCTCGGCGCCGGCACAGATACATAAGGGCAAAATCGATTGTCAGGCAATTCTCCATATCAGTGAGAACCAAGAGGGACCGAAAACGGGCGTCTGCATCATCAGGGCTCATGGAGAGAAGGACGTCGCGTACGGAGAGATTCGATGTGTTGGAACGAAAGGCGAATGCAAAGGCGAGATGACGTGGGCCTGGGGAAAGGGAGGATTCAAGGGTATTACGGGGACGACGCCGTTCGTCTCCGTTATCTATATTGAGAAAGAAAAGGCGGGACGGATCCACGGAAGTGCCCATTGGCCGGAGATGACCTATACTCTGCCGTAGAGACCCAAATACATTCGCGATCAAGGGCTATCGGTGAGGAGATCGATGGTGGGAGGTATTGGTAGAAGAGCAACTCAGGTTGTTACAGTTGTAATCTGCAAACGGCCAGGGGCGCGAGTTTTACGCCCCTGGCTTAGCACCTACGCTTCGACAATATCTTTTTTCAAGGATTGCACGAAGCCGACGACCTCGCCCCGCTCAGTCGGGGGAAGTTTAAACGCATCCAGGGTCGCATTGACGTGGCCGAAAAATGCCGTCCAATCAGCTTCACTGATCTTCATCCCTTTATGACAAGTCTTCATGTCTCGCCCGGTGTAATACATGGGACCACCAGAACTCGAAGAGAGAAAGTTGATCAGATGTTGCTTCTCGCGGTCGATGCCGTCCTGTCCTCGATGCTCCCAGAAGCGTTTCAGCCGTGAATCCGACATCAGGCGTGGCAACAGGTCTCCGGAGACTGCACAGATTGCGTCATAGCCTCCGAGACGTTCATAGAGTGTTTTCGTACTCATCGCGAGCCCTCCCTCCTGTTAAAAATGGGGAATAACCAGAGCTGACCCGGCATTGCTGCTCGCCAGCCCGTCCAACTCAACACGTCGCCGCCAAATTTACTGAAAATGCCAAACCAATGTCTACTGCTTCCCGTGTAGACTCTGCCCTCGCGGCAGTAGCGTATTATTGCTTTGGTGAGGTCGAAGAAGGATTAAACAGCGGCATGTTCCAGATCAACGCCCTGAGCGCAGCTTGCGCGAGGACCAGTGAATCGATCGGATTTCCCAACCAGTCGCAGTCCTCGATAGCACCATCAGCTCAGCGCCAGTCGAGTCGATAGCCTGCCCGCGATATATGCCCTGCGTCACGGTTGCGGAACTTGCCCAAGCAACGTCCCCGTTTACCGTGACCTGCATTCCACGAAGACGCGCAGGTACAGCTTTGGCAAACTCGATGTCCGCGGCAAGGTGATGCGAACTGTACTCCTCTCGGGTTTCTTGATCGCCGTTCTCCAGAATCACAGCATCTGAGGCCAAGAGGCGCAAAGCCGCAGTTGAGTCCCCCCGCACGAGAGCCTCGTGGAAAGCACGGACAGTCGATTTCACAACGGCCGAGTCGGTGACCGGGGGTACTGCCTGGGCGGAGAGGTTCTGCGTCGCCAGCAAGGCGGCAACAATCAACACAGAGCGAGCTGCCATTACTGAATCCATGGTTGGGTTGATGTGTGCTGCCTAACTATAATTAGAGCGATCCGTATGAGATGCGGAGTTCTGGTTTTCCGTCCGTACAACATACCGTGAGATGTCTAGGAAAAGAAACGGGGTCATACTGAATAGCTGCTGCCAGCAGCTCGAATCACGCTTCAAGAAAACCAGAATGTCCGCTTAACGTTTCTGTGCGCACAGTTACAAAAAAAGATTCCCGACCCCTGTGTTTCCCTCCGCATTGACCAGCCTGATTCTTTCCGCTGGAATGCTCAATCGAGCCACTAAAAACTCTTTAAAGGATGCCTCATAGGGCTGAACAGCAATGGCACGTTGCATACAGAGCATCCACGCATCTCGCTCATCATATCCAATTAGGAATTGCCTATGAAAATCAGGGAGGTTGACCCCGCCGTAATGATCGATATACAGCCGAGGACCGTCGAGCACTCCGCACAGAAAGTACGTGAGTTTTTTCCGCGACTCGGTCAAATCCTCGGGATGCATGTTCCGAATAACACGGGCTTCAGGAAAGGTATCCATGTTTGAGTAGAACGCATCGACGAGACTCGTGATCCCCGCCAGTTCTCCAGCTGCCTGATAGGGGCTCATGTCATTACCGTTTTAGTTCATGTGCCTATGAATCCTGCGCGAGTGTGGTGAAGACAACCAACTATAAATGGACCGCCTGCGCGACCAAGCGCACACCCAAGGCCGCGCAGACACGGCTGATGGTATCGAATCGAGGTTGAGCATCTGGGCGCAGCGCTTTGTACAGCGCCTCACGGGTGAGGCCAGAGGCCTTGGCAATCTCGCTCATGCCGCGAGCGCGGGCGATGTCGCCCAACGCGGAGGCTAACAAAGCCGGATCGTTCGCCTCAAGAATGTCGGTCAGGTAAGCCGCAATCGCCGCTTCGCTACCAAGATAGGGCGCGGTATCAAACTCAGGCAGGTCAGCCACCTTGATACGTTTCATAGTCATCTCCTTAAGTTAATCGAGCCGCGAAGCCAAGGCTTTGGCTCTCTTAATGTCGGCTTTCTGGGTGCGCTTGGAGCCGCCGGCCAGTAACACAATCACTTCTCTTCCGCGTTGCACAAAGTACACGCGCCAGCCCGCACCTATGTGAATGCGCAGCTCCGACACGCCGCCGCCAACCGGCTCTACGTCACCCATCAAACCCAGAGCCAGACGTTTAATGCGCGCGGCAATAACCCCGCGCACAAGTTCATCGGTCAGGCTATCAAGCCATGCAGTGAATTCGGGAAGCGATTTGATCGAATACACAGGCAAATTGTAATCGAACGATTACAGCCAGTCAAGGCGTTTGACGAACCGGTATGAACGATCCTTGAGGGGTAGAGATGGAGACGTTCTGAATTGTCGTGGGTGGCTGCTGGACTCAAGCGTCGGGCTCCAACTAATTACTAAGTTTCATATTTTTACCACGTTAACAGGTCGTACAACTGTGCCGCGCATGTACGCCGGAAAAATGGCCAACTCCGCGACTTCACGTTCTTCATTTGACAGCGACTCCCACAAAGACGGGCGCACGCAAGTATCTTCGGATTCCTCGAAGGCGCATCGATTTATGAACGATTCGAGAGCTATATCGCCCGACATCTCCCTTCGAACCCATTGGCAGAATGGATCTGCTGTACTGAGCCAGACTGCGACTATGTGGGTGAAATCGCTGCTCGGCACTATGCTGAATGACAATAGAGGTTGCGGTTCATTCCAGTGTTCTGCCATATAGCTTTCATGACTATCCAGTAGGGGCGACAAAACGCAACTGCACGAGACGCCGAGATTTTTATCGACAATTTTCCATTCGTTTTGTATCTGATCAAAATCTTTGGTGTTTAGAATATCGAATAACCTTTCAAAATAATAAACGCCATCTCGAGAGAGGAATATGTCTCGAGCTGTTTTAGTAGTATCCAAATACTCAAGAAAATCTGCTGAAGCAAACGTTTCTACTTCCTTATACAGCGTCCTTGTCCAGTCTCGTACTTTGCGCTTTGTAGCATATTCGTAACAGAAGGATCGTAAGAGAAGTAGAAATGGTTGTTTATTATTCGATGGTTCGAGTGGCATTTTTTCGAGCGGCTCGAATATGAGGCGGTCGTGATCCGGACAAAATCCGATAAAAATCGAGGCTTCCGAGATACCTGTGGGGACCATAACTGTTGTATTAGGTAAGCGTTTCATTACTTGGTAATGATTACGCTGGATGTAGTAGACAAGTCCTTCCTCCGCAATTGATCTTAAAGCACCAAGTCTTTGCTGCGAATGTAACTTTATCGCGACTTCGCGACAGTTTGGATATAGACATTCGTATGTACCGCGATTCGTAATCTTTTGCGCTTTGCCGAAGGCCTTAGCCATCAGTCGCTTGTAAGTACGCTCGTCCATGGCTCCTGAAATCTAACTATAATTAGGCTGATCCGCACCGGTCTATCGCAACAGCCTTCAGATTTCTTCATGCTGGGTTTCCAGCATTGTCATGAACTTCTGAACATGTGTCAATGCGGCATTCCAGGATAAGACCGTCAGCACGGCAGCGTGTTTCCCCACTTCGATCTCAGGGAACAGCCAGACCGTCCTTCACTGCGGGCATTTAGGGAGCACATTCTGATCGTGCGGCCTCAGCGAGCAAGAAGGACGGACTGGCGCCCATCCATTCTTCTGAAATCTCTCGCTATCTGTTAGGGATGGGGACTGATGGATCTTCCACTGCGCGCGTATCCCTTCGAACTCTCTTCGTCGTTCTTCTAAGGTAGCGGACAAGGTTGCCCTCAACTGCGCTCATCGAATGAGCACATTCTTATTGTGCGCGTTCTGCGAGCAGAGAGGGTACCCTGGCCGCTCCCTTTCCCATTCCCCCAAGCTCGCTCGTCCACTCTTTCAAGGGGTGGCCTGGCTTGGTTCCCAACTGCGCACGTCGAACGACCACTGCTTCATCGTGGGGGTTCCGTGAGCACGGGGAACCAACCAGGCCATCCTCTCACCCCTCTTGAGCCGTGACTGACTGTTACGCCATACTGACCCCCCATGGAAACGCATCCCACATCTCCCTGTGAAACTCTCGCGGAGCGGTACCAAGCCCTGCTGGAGGTTGCGCAGGCGATCTCCACACACCGCGACCTCGACGAACTCTTTCGAGATCTCGCCCAGCGCC
>JBDSDL010000078.1:0-13127 GCA_039920585.1 Nitrospiraceae bacterium
CCACCAGGACCGGCAACGGCCCATCAAGCTTCCTCGTAAAGAGATGCTTGCTATACTTCTCCACCGCGGCTTCGATAATGGTATTCGCGAGATTCAGGATCGGCTGTGTACTGCGGTAATTCTCTTCCAGCTTATAGATGGTCGTACCGGGAAAGAGCGTCGGGAACTCCATGATGTTCTTGAAAGTCGCGCCACGGAAGGCATAGATCGACTGCGCGTCGTCCCCCACGACCATGACGTTCTGATGGGTGGAGGCAAGATGCCGGACGACATCCGCCTGCAAGCGATTGGTGTCCTGATACTCATCCACCAGGATGTACCGATATAAAGACGAGATAGTCCGGCGAACTGCTTCGTCCTCCACCACAAGCCGCCGCAGCAACACCAGCAGGTCGTCATAGTCCACCAGCTGACGCTGACGCTTCGATGCCTGATAGCCCCGCTGCAACTGCTCCAATGCATCCAGATGGTCTGAAAAATGATCGAACTCTTCGACCACAATTTCGGCGAGCGGGCGCAGGGTATTCTCGGACTTGCTGAACATCTCCGCGATCGTGCCTTTGCGGGGAAACCGCTTATCCTTTTCGTTCAAACCCAGCTGCGCGCGAACTAAGGCGATCAAGTCTTCGGCGTCGCCCCGATCGAGAATCGTGAAGCCCGGCTCAAGGCCGATGGACTTGCCATAGCGCCGGAGCAGCATATTGGCCACGGAGTGGAACGTGCCGCCACGGACACGCTCGCTGCGGACGCCGATCAGTTCACCGGCCCGATCGAGCATTTCCTGCGATGATTTTCGCGTAAAGGTCAGGAGCAGAATCTGGGAAGGATCGATCCCCGAATCGATCAGATACGCCACGCGATAGACCAAAGTGCGTGTCTTGCCGCTGCCGGCGCCGGCAATAACCAGCGATGGCCCTTCCCCCGCAGTCACCGCCGCAAGCTGCTGGCTATTCAGCGCCGCCGCATAGTCGATGGAAAGCTTCCGGGAAACGGCCTCGTCAACCGGACGTTTCAGCAGATAGGTCTTCGTTTCTCTTTCCATAGAAATGAGTGAAAGAATTGTTGGGATGTCCAGTCATTCAGGGGAAGCGCTGTATAGCATACTCCTCGCTGCCCTTTCAAAGAGAGGAGGGATGGCCCGGTGAGTCCCCTGTGCTCGCGCAACGCGCGGCCTCAGAAGGATGCGAGGGAGTAGGCAGACCGTTCTTCTTGCGCGCAGCGCCCCCACGATAAAGCGGTGGTCGCTCGATGCGCGCAGTGAAGAACAATCTGCCTACTCCCTCTGGGGAAGTTGGGAAATCTGAAGACCCTCATTGAACGCGCGCAGTAAAGAACCCCGCCCTTCCGGGCGGGGCATTCAAATGCGAGTGTTCGTAAAACGAACCGCGAGGTCAAGTTCACCTCCGCACTCAATCAGCCGTCCAAAATCACTGATGCATCGTACGGTCTGTCCCGTCCGCCTGTCCGCTGAGAGATTCTGCTTCGACTCGCAGCTCCTCTGCTCTGAAGGTTGACAGTCCCCTACAGTACGGTACCGGTCCAGGGGGTGAGCCCACCAGCCGGAGACTCGTCGTCACAGTGGATGGGCAATTGCCGCAGAAGCGCGTATGGATCATGCGGGTTAGACCTTATTCATGTGGAATAGTGTCAGACCTGCCTTCAGCCTTGCTTTCGGCAGGATGGTGCGATGCATGCGAAACGTGGGGAGCTGTTCGACCGGTTCCTCCCAGCAGATGCGAAGTCCGTAGGATACACCGAACTGACCGAGCTGGGCTGGGCCGATGACGAACGCAGTGCCTCCTCCCCGAAGCATCAGGCTGATCCCCTTCATGCGTTCGACTAGGCTGGCCGACATATCTCCGCTGTCATAGGGCACCCAATGGTAGACCATGTCATAGGAGTGAGCCGCTTCCTGATTGGACAGCCCTTCGTCCGACACGAATCGAATGTGCGAGAGCCAATCCCACCGCTGCAACTCGGCACAGACAGTCCAGAGTCGTTGTGCCTGCTTTTGTGCAAAGGCCGGATACCGTACCAGCACAGTATAGTCTCTCGGTCGATCGAACGTGATGCAGGTCGCCACCACGGCATCGCCATTCTCGATGAGCACACGCTGGGCCTGCGAAAGGACCGCGCCGATTTCTCGATCCTGCTCACCGATATCTTGTATGTAATCGGCTACGAACGGTTGCGCAGAGCATTCACCGATTTCAGATTCGTCTTCTGGATAGAGCAACGTCGCTCCGTACGCGTCGGCAGGAGGGATGGGTGGAACCCCATGGACAAAGACCGACCGCCAGTCGACTGGGCTCATGGCCACCGACTCACCCGACTGTTCCAAGCTCCCTTGCGGCAGGGTCACGGTCAACGTTGTCTTACGATCGCGATCATTCAGGATGACATGCGCTCCGACAATTTCTGCACTTCGATCATACGGGGCAACGCGGCGACCTTTCGAACTCAGATAAGACAGCCCGGAAGAGTCCGATGCCACTGTCACCTTGTGCAGCACGCCGCCTTGCAGGGTCAGACTAGTCTCCGTGCGTTGATCGAAGTATCGAATCGGCGGGGTCACTGCCGGCAACCAGATTACTTGATGGGACTGTTCAGGATTCATGAAGAGCGTCAATGGGTTATTCCCGCCAGGCGCCTGCGGGGTAAAGAAACCACTAAACAAACGGAAGGCGGCTTCGGATGGATAGGTGGGAATACCTCGGTATCGCAAAGGTTGCGGAGTCGGTTTTCCCTCATTCTGATCGTCGTAGAGTCCTCGAATCAATTCAAAGACTGCAGACCCGGTTCCCGGTAACAGCGACTGAAAGAGTTCGACGACCGGCAGGAAATCGATAGAAGGCCAATGCATCGCCCCCATACAGGACATGAAGCGGGCCCGCTCGAAGTCTCCGTCCTCAAGCACATAGAAAGCATCTTTCCTCTGGCGGATTGTCGCGTTACCGGTCGGCTCGATCAGGAGATCCTCATCCCGATAGAACCATCGCACGTCCTCGAGCGAAACCCGGAGCGCCTGAGCCGCCATCGTCCGTAAATCGTCGGCCTTGAGCCTTTGCCAACCAGGTTTCCTCGCGAGATTGAGGCTGGTTTCATTCACCAAACCAGCCGGCTTCAACCCGACCCATTGCCCCCAATCCAATCGTATCCGCGCACGGAGGAGTGCCACATTGCCTGTGGCATCAGTCCCCCACTCGCATTCATGCAACGGGTTTCCTGCTGGATCGGTCGCAAGAAACCGGCGGCCGTCCGCGCGATAGAAGACGAGATGCCCGGTAGCCTGGTGGACGACTCGCCCACCCGCCTGTTCGAGATCCTGTGCGAAGGGAAGATTGGTTGAAAAGCGAAGGTGCTCGGGAGTTGTCAATGCGGCACGATGTGGATCGAGGGGCATCTACTCGCGGATTTGCCCGCTCCCCATGACGATAAACTTGAAGCAGGTCAACTCTTCTAGCCCCATCGGACCTCGGGCATGGATGCGGGAGGTGCTGATCCCGATTTCTGCCCCCAGCCCAAACTGATAGCCATCGTTCAACCTGGTCGAGGCGTTCACCAATACCGCGCCGGCATCGACCTCGCGCAGAAACCGCATGGCTTTTGGATAGTCGGATGTCACGATGGCTTCCGTGTGGCGTGAGCCATACTTGGCAATGTGCTCCATCGCCTCATCGAAGTGCTTGACTACTTTCACCGCGACGGTGAGATCGAGGAATTCTTTTCCAAAATCCTCATCGCTCGCGGGCTTGGCCGACGATGACAGCTGACAGGTTTTCTGGCAGCCACGGACCTCAACGTTAGCTGCTACTAACTTCTCAATGAAGGGGGCGAGCCAATGACGCGCAATGCCTTGATGCACGAGGAGCGTCTCCATCGCATTGCAGGTCGACGGCCGTTGCACCTTGGCGTTGAAGCAGATCCGCTCCGCCATGGCCGGATCGGCATCGGCATCGACATAGATGTGACAGACACCGGCATCGTGTCTGATGACGGGGATCGTGGCATGCTCGGTGACGACGCGCATCAGCGATTCACCGCCGCGCGGGATAATCAGGTCGATATAGCGATCTTGCTTCAGCAAAAGAGGAACCAGCTCACGGTCGGGCCGCGTGACAAAACTGATCGCCCCGGCCGGGACACCGGCTTTCTCTGCCGCCTCCGAGAGGACCGTCGCAATCGCGGTATTCGAATGGATCGCCTCGCTTCCTCCCCGAAGCACGCAGGCATTCCCGGATTTCAAACAGAGGGCAGCAGAATCCGCCGTGACGTTCGGGCGTGATTCATACACGATGCCAATGACGCCGATCGGAACCCGCACGCGCCCCACCTGCATCCCGTTCGGCCTGGTCCACATTTTCGGCATCTCCCCAAGCGGATCGGGGAGCGCAGCCACCTCGCACAGGCCTGCCGCCATCTCGGCGATCCTCTTGTCCGTGAGACGCAGTCGATCTGCCATCGCCTTCTTCTCCGGCGCAGTCCCAAAGGCCTCCAGATCCAGTTCGTTCGCGGTCAGCAGTGCATCCTTCTGCGCTTCCAGGGCATCCGCCATCGCAAGAAGGGCCCGGTTCTTGATCGCGCTTGAAAGCGTAGCCAGCCGGCCTGCCGCCTCTTTGGCTCGCATGACCAATTCAGCGACATATTCTGGGATCGGTATGGGCACAACCACTTCCACGCCAACCGATTCGATGGGTTCGATTGACGCTTCCGCCTGGCTACTCTGGTTACTTCGGTCAGACAGCATATAAAGATTCTTCTCTCATGACGTTGGGACAGGATACAGCGGGAGTTTCAACGCGGTCAAGGCGGGACACGGGAAGGTTCGAGGTTTTCGGAACGTCGAATTGCGCCTTTCTCGCGCATCACGCGCTAGGCCTCAGGCTAGATCACCTTCCTGAAGTATTCAATCGTGCGACGGAGGGCATCTTCGAGTTGCACTTGCGGTTCCCATTTCAGGAGAGTACGCGCCCGGCTGATGTCGGGCCGTCTGACTTTTGGATCGTCGGCTGGCAGCGGATGGTGGGTGATGTGGCTCGATGAACCGGTGAGATCCAAGACCAATTTTGCGATTTCCAAGACAGTCAGCTCACGCGGATTCCCAATATTCACGGGATCATGCATGCTGTATCCCTCGGGATCGTTATTTTGCGTGACGAGGAACTTGCGATTTGTCCGTTGTTCGGCATTCTTGTCTGAATCCAGCAGCAGCAACCCGGTAATACCGCGGACCAAGTCATCAACGTAGCAGAAACTCCTGGTCTGAGATCCATCGCCAAACACGCTCAACGGTTTTCCCTGGAGCGCCTGAACGATGAAGTTCGACACGACACGGCCATCCTTCGGCCGCATGCGTGGCCCGAATGTATTGAAGATACGCACGATCCTGGTATCGACCGCATGATAGCGATGGTAGGCCATCGTGAGGGCTTCTGCAAAACGTTTGGCCTCGTCGTATACGCCACGGGGACTGAGGGGGTTAACGTTACCCCAATAAGATTCAGGCTGAGGATTGACAAGCGGGTCTCCATAGACTTCTGACGTGCTGGCCAAGAGGAACCTCGCGCCCTTCGCCTTGGATAACCCAAGAGCCTTGTGCGTACCTAACGCGCCGACCTTCAGCGTGGCAATAGGAAATTCAAGGTAGTCTTGCGGGCTTGCGGGCGATGCAAAATGCATAACCGCATCCAATGGGCCATCGACATGCACATAGTCGCACACATTGTATTTGACAAATGCAAACTGCTCGTGCCCGAGCAGATGGGCAATATTCTCAACCCGTCCGGTGAGGAGGTTGTCCATGCAGATCACAGAGTGTCCAGACTGCAGTAGCAAGTCGGAGAGATGACTCCCGAGAAACCCGGCTCCGCCTGTAATTAAAATACGCATACGATGATCCTTCTTTTACGCTCTTCTCATCGCAAATGCCATGAAATTTACCAGAGTCGATGAGAACGTTGAATGGGATTACGGATCCATGGGCGGCTGCCCCTGAGTTGGCTGGATAACTGGAGCACTTCCACCAGAAGTGATCGGCGATCCCGGCATCGATGGCGCCACAGCACTGGGCACAGTCCCTTGCGGCACGATTGAAACCGATGAGGGACTCGGGTGTTGGAAGACCCAATCACGATAGGTGGCGCGTCCCTCGAAATGCCGGACTGCAAGGGGAAAATCTTTCTGTCGAAATGGCCTTGCGCGGCTCTTGCTCCGAACTCCCATGATGCCGCCTGTCGGCGCCCGAAGATATTCCCATTCTCCAGGCCCCATTGGGTCAAGATAGACCTTGCGCAAGAAGGGTTTGGGTAATCTCGTGAGATCGGCCAATGTCTGGGGGTAGACCTCTCCAGGCATCACGCGACCTGCCTTGATCGTCGTGGAATACAATGCGAGGGCATTCTGGATCTCGATCCCTTTGGCCAATAAATCCGCTTCACGCTCCCGTTGCACAATCGCCTTCCATTGTTTCGCCGCAGCAGTCGTGGCAATACCGATGAGGACAATCACAAACATGAGCATGAGGTAGGTCACCCCTCGCTCATTTCTGGCACGTTGCCGGCGGCTGATAACCATTGAACTATTATGGTTGTATGGGAGCTTCTTCGGAGAGCAATACAGTATGTTCCACTCGTGCCCTACGGTCGTGCAATGTCACACTCTCTTGCGTGATCGCTTTCACTACGACATGATCTTCCACAGTTTCTCCGGTCCTGACGACATGGACGTCGTCGTTCTTCGTGAGCACAGCCAGTTCGCCCTTTTTCCGCCACCCCTCCTCCAGGCGCACAAACCCGAGATAGTGGAATTGGACCAATCCGTCAAGAGCCGCCTGTTGGTGCTGTACCTGCTCCGACCCAGGATCGGACTCTGGCTGGCTTGTGCGAGCAATTCCCGTGTCATCAGAGCGGGGCGGGGCAAAGATATTGCGCGGCGGCGTGAAGGTCATCTCCCGTTGAGTCCGCGCGGCTGCAAGGAGATCGAGCTGCACGTGCAACCCCTCAATGGATCCACGGATTGCCCGAGGCGTGGAAGCAGTGCCACTCACATTGGTCAGCGGCACGCGCACAGGCTCTTCCAAGGTCAGCCATTCCCAGGCAAGAATCCCACCCCAGAGCAGGCCAAGCGCAGCCAACGCCGTTATTTTCTTGTGATTCGTCGTCATCAAATCGCAGCGCTACGGTTTATCAGGCTCGCCTCGAAGGTATGTGGCGATCTTAATGTTGAAGGTCAACGTCTGGTACTGCTGAGCGTCTGGGCGCACAAGTTCTAAGTCCTCGATGTAGACCAATTCCTCGGCCGTTTCCACGTCATAGAGAAACCGTCGCAGATCCTCGTAACGGCCGGTCATCGTCCCCTGAAGCACACCCTTACTCGTATTGGCCACCGTCGTGGGCTCAGTTTTGTAGGAGAGCGCGGGGAGAATCACACGATCCCGCTTCGCCTCCTCAGTAATGCCCAGCGCCAAGGGAGCAAAGTCCCGTTCAACCGGCAAAACCGACCACACCTGGACAAGATCCTTCCGCGCTTTCTGAGCCTCCTTATGGTGTGTGAATTCTTGACGGGCTTGATTCCATTCCAGCTCCAATTTCACCCGACTCTGCTCGGCCCCATCAATCCCAACGGTGCGAACCGCCCATAAGACTCCGGCCAACAGCAACACCAACGCAAGCCATGGGATCAAGATCCCATAGGGTTTTCGCAACTGTTGGAGGATGAAATCCATCATGCGCTCTACACACCCGGTTGCCGATAACGCAGCGTCAGGTCAAACTCAACCAAGCCATCAGGCCCCACCCGATGTTGGCCCAACACAGAATCGCGGAAGACGGCGTGGTCTTGCAATGTGACCGTCAATGCCGTCACATCTTCAACTGTCACAGCCAACCCTGTCATGTGTACAACCGCACTCCCGGGATCCAGGCGTATACTCTTAATCGACACATGCTGGGGAATGGCCGCTTCAAGAGCGGACAGAAACTGCGTCCAGGAAAAATGCCGTTTCGTGAGCAACTGGTTCGCTAAATGGACTTCCATCTGCAACTTCTGCAATGAAGACTCGGAAAGATCAGTGCCCTCCTGTTGGGCATGGGCAAGGAGCTGATTATCCTGCATGCGAACCTGATCGAGGCGCACTTGCATGTCCTGCCAATCGCGCATGATCATCACGGTCTGGGTCACGCTCCAGATGATTGCGACCGCTATGATCCCACTTAGGGCAACCAGCGCTAGGCGAGTAGGCGCAACATACCACCGGTATCGGCTACTCAGTTCGACATGAAAATATCGCGCTCCCCCTGGCATCAGCAAGACACTGTTCGCCCTGCCTGTGAGCGCGCGAAAGGATGTCCGTTTAGGCGCCATCGTCTACATCACTCCCGCCACGACAGGAAGCGTCGCCCATGACGTATTTCCCCCGTCAGAAGTCCACCCCACCCGTTCGATCGCTTCCCAGTCCAGTCGCTCAGTCGGCAAGCCAAGTTCCCTGTTCAGTGCCTGTTCGATCGTCTGGAATGGCCTATCTCCGGCAAAGACAATCTCCGTCACATTCAGGTCAGGGTAATGCTCGCGGCACGCACGAAGAGACGCCGAACATTCTTCGACAATGGTATCGGCCAAGTCTCCGTCAAAATTCTCTTCACCTTGGAGACCTTCGACACTCAACCTCTTAGTCCGAACAAAAGCCAATTGGCCTTCCTGCATAACAAAACAGGTCAATCCGCCGTCCGATACACTGACCCAGATCAGATCACGGCCCAACCGTTTCCGGCCACCTGCCGCTTTCAGCCAGAGATTAAACAGACGAAAGCTGGTCACACCGACTTCCTGCGGAAGCAACCCGACCGATTCACAAAGGGACTCGTATTGCTTCAAGATAGTTTCTTGAATCGCCACGGCAAGAACCACATGAGAGCGCCCGTCCCCTACCCCATGTGAAGGGAACCCCTGCCAGACAATCTTGGCCCCGGTTAGGGGCAACAACTGTTCCTGCCCCAGGCGCCAGCGAATCAGCGCCTCTTGTTCTTCCGTCCGCGCCGGGAGCTGTTCCAGCTGCAACACAGTCGCGCGCACTGACAGATCTGGCAACAACAACACAATCGGACGCGGAACGTCTGACAGCCATACGCGCCCAGCGAACTGGACATCTCGACTTGGTCCTGCCAGCGACCGAAGACGACTTTCAACCGCAGGCATGTCTGTCAAGTTCAGATCCATAGGAGACAGTTTGATAGCCCCGGTCGGTGTCGGCGAGAGAACGCACCGGTACCGATACCGCCCCCGCCAGGTGCGGATGGCCTCTCCCCACGCAAGGGTCTGCGCTCCGATTTTCAAGCAGTGCCGCGGACGACTGGTGGTCAACCCCCACATCGCTTACCCTTCCTCGCTAAATGTCACTCGATTGATCTCATGCAAGGTGGTGGAACCTTCCAGCACCTTTCTGAGTGCGGACTGCCGCAACGTGATCATCCCGCCGGTCACCGCGCGATAGCGGACCTCGGATAGGGGACGCTCGGCAAGGATCATTTCTTTGATTTCATCGTTCAGGTCCAGAAACTCCGTGATGCATTTTCGCCCGCGATACCCAGTCCCATGGCATTCCTGGCAACCTTTGCCTTCATAAAATGGCACATCCTTATATTCCTCGAAGTCGAGGCCGGATTCTTCCGCCAGTACATTGTCGAGTTTAACCGCAACCCGACAGGCGAGACACACCATTCGAACAAGCCGCTGCGCCAACACACAATTCAGCGCAGCCAAGAAGTTGTAGGCATCGATGCCCATTGAAGCAAATCGTCCGATGACATCGAACACGTTGTTGGCATGCACCGTCGTCAAGACCAAGTGGCCGGTGAGCGACGATTGGATGGCAATTTGCGCGGTCTCTGCATCGCGAATCTCGCCGACCATGATCTTGTCGGGGTCATGGCGCAGGATGGAACGAAGCCCTCGCGCGAAGGTCAGGCCTTTCTTCTCATTCACGGGAATTTGCACGACTCCCGACAACTGATACTCAACCGGGTCTTCGATCGTGATCAGCTTATCTTCCTTGATATTCATTTCCGTAATCGCGGCATACAGCGTCGTCGTTTTTCCACTTCCTGTCGGACCAGTCACCAGCACCATGCCGTAAGGCCGCGTGATTGCGCGCCGAAAACGCTTCAGATCTTCCACATTGAATCCGAGTCGTTCCAACCGCAAAGTCGATACACCCGTGGTGATCGCCTCGCGGTCGAGAATACGAATGACGACCGATTCACCGAACACACTCGGGAGGATGGAGACACGGAAATCGACGGTCTTCCGCTCCAGTCGCATCCGAAAGCTTCCATCTTGAGGGACCCGTCGCTCGGCGATGTCCAGGTCCGACATGACTTTCAGCCTCGAGACCAACGGCGCATGGAGACGGATATCGAGCGGTTCCATCGCCGGAACCAGAATCCCATCGACACGCAATTTCACCTTGGTGGCACGATCGGCGGCTTCAATGTGAATATCGCTGGCCCGACGCTGCATTGCACTCAGGAGGATCGAATCCAACAGTTTGACCGCAGGGCTTTGATCTTCCCCCGTATGGTCGATCGTCAGGACTTCCTCTCCCCGCTCATCCTCCTTCACCAACACGGATCGATACTCCGCCTCAAATTCCCGAAGGGCTTGGCTGGAGCCCTCACTGCGCTCCAAGGCAGCCAGAATCGCACTTCGCGTACTCACCACCAGATCCAATGGGTGCCCCAAAAGCAGTTCTAACTCATCCAGTGCCAGGAGGTTCTGTGGATCGGGGATGGCGATGGTCAATCGGCCTTGACGCTCTGCAATGGGTATGAAGGGATGCCGCTGCATGAGCTTCACCGACATGGAGTCATAGAACGACTGGTCGACCCGGAACTCCGCTAGAAGATCGCAGGGCAAGTCAAACTGGGCCGCCAACGCACGGGCCAGCTGATCCTCAGAGAGAATCCCCTCGCTCACCAAGGTCTGGCCGAAGGCTGCCGTCACACCACCCAACCGGCTAAGCACTTGGTCGAGCGTCTGTTTCGGCAAAATGCCCTGCCGTACGAGAATATCCGTCAGCGTTGGTCGCGCTACAGTGCGTGCCATAGATTCCTACTCACTCCTCAACGCATGAACGCAAGCCGAACCACACGATCACAGCATTCATCGCTACACCGCCCCAGCCATTTGAAACACCGGTAAATACATGACAATGACGATCGCACCCACTAAGACCCCCATCACCAGAAGGAGCACCGGTTCAATCCACGTCGTCAATTGCGTGAGTCGAAGATCCAAGTCTCCTTCATAAAACTCAGCTACGTCATGCAACATCGTGGGCAACGATCCGGTTTCCTCCCCGACCGACAGCATCTCCACCGCCAATTTCGGGAATACTTTCGGGCGATCCAGTGCGGCAGCCAGGGTCGTCCCTTCGCGAATTTCCGCGACCGCACCCGCGACACCAACCGATACATACCGATTGGAGATGGCTCCCCGTGCAATAGATAACGCGTCCACAAGCGGGGTACCCCCGGCAAGAATCGTCGCGAGGGTGCGCGTGAGCTGGACGGTATAATGCTTTACGAAAATCGGTCCCAAAACAGGCACGCTCAATGACAACCGATCCACTACGAGCCGCCCAGCCGGCGTCACATAGTACGCACGGCCTGCGAGCCCCAACGCAGCAAGCCCCACGAGGCCAGGCACAGCGTACGCTTGCCCCCCCGTCACCAAGTCAAGCAGCAGTTGCGTGGCAACTGGCAAGGATTTCGACGTCTCCGCATAGACCGACACGAACGTCGGCACGACGTAACTCAACAGGAACCCAATGACGGAAACCCCGACAAGCACGAGAAAACCTGGATACGCAAGCGCTTTCGAGACCTTCTGACGCAACCCAATCATCAATTTTAAATAGGCAATGAACCGCTGCAGCACCTCCGCCAAATTCCCCGATTGTTCTCCGGCTTTGATCGTCGCAATATATAATTCCGAGAAATGGATCGGATGTTTTGCCAGCGCTTCCGAAGCCGACGCCCCACCACGAATATCTTGTCGAACCGTCCGCAAGGCCTCCTGAAACCCTGAATGATTGGCTCGCTCAATCAAGAGCTCCCACACCCGCAACACAGGAAGACCGGCTTTCACAAGGGCGAGCAGCTCTTGATTGAACACCAAGAATTCCTGGAGCGGGAGCTTTCTAAACGTGTGCCACCCGAGACCCAAACCGGTTGTGGCTGCGCCCCGTCGCTGTAACCGAAAGACAAGGAAGCCCTGGCCCTCCAGTTTGGCGCGAACGAGGTGCTCTTCCTCTCCCTCAATCTGCCCATCGAGGGTTGAGCCATCAGGACGGGCTACTCTGTATGCAAATACAGGCATGATACGGTGTGTTCGAATGTCGAGCCAAGAACAGCACTACAGGGCTACGGCGTCTGCGCGCCCTTGTCCGCACTGACCTCGGAAATAGGCCGGTCATCTGATAGCCACAGGGCCTGGCCAATGATAATTCTGTTGTCGGTCAATTGATTGAGCGTCCGCAAATGTTCCACAGTGACGCGATACTTCTGCGCAATACTCCAGAGCGTATCACCGGGCTTTACAGAAACGTATTTCGTTGGAGCCATCGGCTGCTCAACCCCTAACGAAGGCCCACGGTGTGCCGGTACCGACATCACCGCGGGGGAGGTCGGCGCCACCTGAGACATCTCTGGAAGTCCTGAGGACTGATTTCGTTGTGCGGAAACCTGCATGGTCTTCTGGCCCTTACGTGTCGTACCACTGGACGACAGTGGGGCCGCCTCCTGCCCGTCATGAGCAGAACCCGACTTCCCTGTTCTTGAGAGCTGCTTCTGGAGCTGCTTCATCTGACCCAGCAATTGAAGACTGCTTCGGGACGCACGCGCCCGCTCCGTCCGAGCTGCGGCCAGTTCTTCCCGTTGCAACTCAATCACCTGCCGTGCTTCGACGACCCGTCGTTCTGCTTCCCTGACTCGGCCTTCAAGCTGCGCTCGAGCGACCTGAGCTTCTGCTAATTCCCTGCGCCGCGCCTCAAGATCAGCGCGCAACTCAGCGACGGTCCGTTGCGCATCACGCACGGACGCTTTTAACGTATCTGTGGTCAGCTCAAGATCGAC
>JBDSDL010000079.1:0-19457 GCA_039920585.1 Nitrospiraceae bacterium
TTTCCAGCCGCACTTCGTAACCGCGTTCCATCAGACTGAGCCTTGGCCGATCGCGAGACCCCTGTCTCAATCGGTTTCATAACGCCCACGTCGATACCGCGTTGAATCAGACGCATCACGAGTGCAGCAGCAACAAGCGTTTTCCCTACGCCCGTATCAGTAGCGGTGATGAAAACCCCTCGAGGCCTGGAGTTGTTAGCTTGTTGCTTGGTTTGTTGCATAGCGTGAAATTTAGCAGGTCACGAAAAAACTCTCTTGCCATTCCCGCAGGATGCTCAAAAAGACCTCGCCAGCCGAGACGCGCCTTGTCCCGAGCGAGGGTCTTCCGACTCCTTATACCTCTCTTAAGGGGAGTGGCCGAGGCTGCCCTTTACTGCGCGCATCGAGCGACCACTGTTTCATCGTGGGGGCTCTGCGAGCAAGAAGGGCACCTGGCTGCTCGCCGCCCACTTTTTCAGCATCCTGCTAAAGGATTCGGCTATCACAGTTCCAAACCTGCCCCGACACATCGTTAAGTTGTGCCAGATGCAACACTGTTTTGGCCACTTCCTCTCGTGACGGTGGCCGGCCCAACGCATGGCCGTTCCAGCTATCGCCTACCGGCATGGCCCCTTCGGACAGCTCCGTCTTCTGCCAGCCAGGCAAGAGAAGATTCACACGGACGTTGCCTGCTCCCCACTCTTGGGCGGCAGTGTGTATCAGACCGATGAGACCGGCTTTCGATGCCGCGTAGGCGGACTGTCCAATCGAACCATGGAATCCGGCATGCGATCCAATCACAACGATCGATCCACCCCCGCGAGCGAGGAGGGGAGGAGCCATGGCGCGAAGGCAGTAAAATGTTCCCGTCAGATTCGTAGCGATCACCTCGGCCCAATCTTCTTCACGTTGTCGAAGCAGGAGATGGTTCCCTCCAATTCCGGCATTGCAGATAAACACTGACGGCGCAGGCGCCTGGCGGCAGGAAGCGTCCACCATCTGTTCCACCGCATGCCATTCGCGAATATCGGCTTCGTAGAGCGCCCCAGTTGCACCGATGGCGACCACTTGTGTAAGTGTTCCCTCTGCTGCTGCCTTGTTTCGATGGTAATGGACTCCGACAGACCAGCCGGTCGCTGCAAAAGCCAGGCTGATCGCTCGACCAATCCCCCCGGACGCGCCAGTCACAAGCACCGCATCTCTTTGGTGTGTTTGGTTCATCTAGGTGATCTGGTTTGGTTGGTTGATTTGGTTCATCTGGTTTGTTTTCTTCTTCTAGTTGGTCTGATTCAACCAAATAAACGAAACAAACCAAATACCGATCCGATTATGGGAGGGATATCATACGAAGGCAAGTTTGTAAGGACGGTTGGGAGTGGGTCAGTTTGAAATCTGGCGACCTCGACTGTATTGTTGGCCTTCTAAACGAAGGACGTTGTTGGGGCCAGGGGATGATCTCGAATCTACGTAAAGTTGTCATCACTGTTGCTGTCCTGAACCTAGCCTATTTTGGAGTCGAGTTCGCTGTGGCCCTCGCTATCAGCTCGGTCTCACTATTTGCGGATAGCGTCGATTTTTTAGAAGATGCCTCAGTTAATTTTCTAATTGCCATAGCGCTTGGCTGGAGTGCAACCAGCCGGGCTCGCGTGGGAATGGCCCTCGCTGGCATCCTGTTGATACCCGGCATCGCTACGTTTTGGATGGCGTGGGAGAAGTTCATGGCGCCGTTGCCGCCCGCTGCGCTTCCCCTGTCGCTGGCCGGTGCCGGTGCCTTGGCTATCAATATGTTGTGCGCGTTCATGCTGGTGCATTTCCGGTCACATAGCGGCAGTCTGACACGCGCGGCGTTCCTGTCAGCTCGAAATGATGCCCTGGCAAACGTCGCAATCATCGCGGCGGGGGTCGTCACGGCCTATACACTTTCGGGATGGCCCGATCTGATCGTTGGACTCGGCATCGCGGCGATGAACGCCGATGCCGCACGGGAAGTCTGGAACGCAGCGCGTGAGGAACACAGGGTGGCCAATTCTTAAATAGATTTACAACTCCACTACCTAAGCGACTCATTCTCTTGCCGCCTTCAGGATTCCTATGATACGGTCATCGCATTCTTTAACCAGTGGAGGATTTGCGCATGCCGCTGAAGAAACCGGGATACCGATGGGCCGTTCTCGTGGGCACAGCTCTACTGCTCGGTTGTGCTCCCTTGTCAGTACCCATTGCAGCGGAAAACACCGGTGTCATTGTCCAATCGGCCGACTACTTCCCCGATCAAATCGGAAACGAATGGCGCTATCGTGGCCAGATTACTGAAGGCCCTCTGCAAACGATCGAACACAAGTTTTTCTCCAATGTGTCCTCGGTCACCGGCACGAAAATCATCAAGGGTATGACGGTCACCGTGTTCCACGATTCCAATCCAGGCAACCATGGCCCTTCAGATAGTTTCTACCGACGCGATAGCGTCGGCATCGTCTATTATGGCTCGGAGCCGGGTACGCCTTTTGAGAAACAGCTTGTCCCCTATCAGATCGTGCGTTTCCCGCTGACGGTCTCGTCATCCTTCCCGCAATTCAACCGCAAGGGGCTGGACTTCGGCACCGATCTGGATCGAGATGGCGTCAACGAAAAGGCCGAGGCGCAGGGCGACGCGACGGTGCTAGGGCTGGAGTCGGTCACCGTGCCGGCCGGCACATTCAAGGACGCCGTGAAGGTTGAAGCGCGCATGCAGATGCGGATTCATCTCTCCGGCGCGAAGAAGACAGCCATCGGGACCGATGTGATGACCGCGTGGTTCGCCAAGGGCGTGGGCTTGGTCAAGTATGTCGAGCGGCAAGAACTGTCGCAGGTGGAAGACCGGGGCGTGGTGACGGACATCATGGAAGAACTGGAGTCGTATGAGATTAAGCCGCCGAAGGCTTCACTCGGGCGGCGCGAATCCTCGACGGAGGGTCTGCTCGCTGACCACACGGGCGACCGTGAATTGCGTCAGGTACTCTTCACCTCCGGCCTTCGCTCCGACTCCGGAGAGTCGATGGCCCCCAAACGGTTGCCGTCCGACTAACGCGCCGGTGATCGGACGATTCAGATAGAGATTCCCGACATCGAATCGCTGCCGTGCCTGTTCCAGATTGGCCGGGCTTCGTGAATAGACTCCGCCGGTGAGGGCATAGGCCGTCGAATTCGCCAGAGCCAGCGCCTCCTCAAAGGAAGCGGCTTTCATGACTGAAAGGATTGGCCCAAAGATTTCCTCCTGGGCTATCCGATGTGCCGGCGCCACATCCGCGAACACCGTCGGCCCGATATGCCAGCCTGGTTCCGACACAGCTCCTTCTATCAGCAAACGGGCTTCTTTTTTTCCAATCTCGATATAGTCCTGAATCTTCGATTGCGCTCGACGATCGATCACCGGCCCGACCTGCGTGCCTGGCTCTTCAGGATTTCCGACCCGCAGGCTCAGCACCGCATCTTTGAGACGACCCAGAAAATTTTCGTAGATCGCCGCATGAACGATCGCCCGTGAGCAGGCGGAGCATTTCTGTCCCGCGTAGCCGGTGAACGATGAGACCACTCCGGTGATCGCGTCATCGAGATCCGCCGTCTCATCCACGATGATCGCGTTTTTCCCTCCCATCTCGGCCAGCACCCGTTTGACCATGTGCTGCCCCGGCATCACAGTACCGGCGTCTTTTAGGATGCCGAGTCCCACATCTTTCGAACCGGTAAAGGCAATTGTGGCTATATCAAGATGGTGCAGCAGCGCGCGTCCGATATCCGGTCCGCCTTGCAGACACATGAGTACGCCCTCAGGCACACCGGCCTCCCATAAGATTTCCGAGAGCCAATGCCCGATCATTGGCGAGCGCTCAGAGGGTTTGAAGAGCACAGGATTCCCGGTCACGAGCGCCGCCGACACCATGCCGGTTGGAATCGCCAGTGGAAAATTCCACGGAGCGATAACGGCCGTCACTCCGCGAGGGCCATAGAGACGCTGGTTCAGTTCACCAGGCTCTTGCCCTAGCCGTCTTGGGGGAGCGAGCCTGCGCCAGTCTGCCGCATAATATTCCAGAAAATCGATTGCTTCTGCGACATCCGCATCGGCTTCCCGCCACGGCTTCCCACATTCCACGATCTCCCATGCCGCCAATTCATCTCGCCGCGTCCTCATGAGCGCAGCTGCGACACGCAGGATGTCCACTCGTCGTTCCGCTGTGGTGTCCCGCCAGGATTCCCGTGCTTGAACCGCTCGGCGGATTGCCTGTTCGACATCCACCGAACTTGCACTAGACAACCGGCCTACGATTTCGTCCGGACGTCCCGGGTTGCGAGACTCGATGAGAGGCCCCGTCAGGCTCAGCCCCTCGAACGATGAAGTCCACTGTCGGCCCAGTTGCGACCGCACGGTCGCGATGGCTTGCTGCATCGCCGTGCGGTTATCGGCCTGCGCAAAATTCCGCTGTGGTTCATTTTGAAACTCCTGCCTCTCGGCGCCATGAGACATGAGTGCCTGCTTCTGACTCGGTTCCTCAAGAACGGGCGGAGCCAGCAACGCGCTCAACGGGTGAGATTCCACATACTCCTTGCGCAGGAATGATTCGTTCGAAGTGTTTTCCAACAATCGCCGTACGAGATAGGCCATGCCTGGAAGCAGCTCGCCCACCGGGGCATAGAGCCGCAATCTCCGCCCATACTGCATGACGGCATGCTGAAAGGGTTCGGCCATGCCGAAGATCATCTGATATTCCCACGTCTCTGGAGGGAGCTTGAGCGATTCCGCAACCGCCTCGATATACGCCAATGTGCGGAGATTATGCGTCCCGAAAGCTGGTCGAATGAGCGATGACTGGGATAGCAAGAGATACGTGAGCGACTCATAGTTGGCATCCGTCTCCACTTTATGTTCAAAGAGAGGTGTAGCCCAGCCGCGTTGCCTATAGCGGATCATGTCCGAGTCCCAGTAGGCCCCTTTTACCAGTCGAATGGTCATGGGCGCTCCACGACGGCGAACCCAGGCCAGGAGCCTCTCAATATCTCGTGCTGTCTCCCGATGGTAGGCTTGTAGTGCGAGACCCGCAAAGGGATAGTCCTTGTAGGCGGGTTCATCGAAGAGCCTGGTAAAAATCTCTACCAGCAAGGTTTTTGTATCGGCTTGTTCCATGTCGAAGATCAATGAAGCGGGGAGGCGCATTGCCAGATCGAGGATGGGTCGAAGTCGAGCCGCCACAGAACCGTAGCTTCCTTCCGGGTCGATCGGGTCGAGATATGGAGAGAGGGCGGAGACTTTGATGGAGAGCTGGACCCTTGGGATCGGCCCGAGATGATCCCGCTCCAGTAAGGGAAGGGACGGCCACAAGGCCGCCTCACGCGCGAGCAGGGTCAGGGCTTCCATGCAGCGGTCGCGGTACCGATCAGCTTCACGATCGCTGATGGTGGCCTCGCCTAACAAGTCGACCGACCAGGTTCGTCCCTGCTGCCACAGATCGGCCAACCGCGGCGCGGCTTCCTCGACTGTCGCTCCAGCAATAAAGGTGCGCGCCATGTGTTCGACCTGGCTTCTGATCGCCTTCCCGCTGAGCCGAGCCCCCAGGCTGGTGGAGGAAATGGCCTTGAGTCCCCACTGGCCGCCGAAGAGCGGTGGGGCTCCATCGCCCAAGTACTCGCGCGCCAGCGTGACCACCTGTTCGTCGTCTGTGATCGAAGGCAGGACATCGATGAATCGAAACAGTTGTGCCTTGAAGAGGCTGTCTTGCATGGCCAGGTTGAGCGCCTGGTGCGACCACCAGCGGCCCTCAAAGAGCGTCGGAGTTCGACCGGCAGAGAGCCGGGCGAGCTGTTCACCGATTCGGTACACGATAGGTTCGAGGGATGGGGAAATTTCCGGCATCTGCACCTCACTGCTAAGGGAGAGGGGAAACACCGTCAGTATACACTGCGAACATTCGCTTGAAACATTCTCAAGATTTCGGTATACTGTATTACGCCTAGTGTACCCCTTCCCCACAGCTCGGCCTAATGATGTGAAAAATGTGTGTACGTTAAGGAGCGGTAATGCTTGCGACAACAACTGAAGCCCCACCGACCAGAGCTGAGTTTTCTCTGGGAAACTTTGCTCTTTTCTGCGCCATTGTGGCTGCCACAACTATTGGTCTCCCACTCTACGGTTACTACTACGGATTCAGCCGCTTCGATTGGATACTGTTCATCGTCATGTACATCGTCACGGGCATGGGTATCACCGTCGGCTATCATCGGCTAGTATCGCATCAGAGCTTCGAATGCCCGAACTGGGTCAAGGCCTGTATCCTCGTCGCCGGAGGTTGGGCGCTGCAAAACTCTGCCCTCAAGTGGGGCAGCGATCATATCCGCCATCATGCCAAGACGGATGAAGAAGAAGATCCCTACAACGCGAGCAAGGGATTCTGGCACAGCCACTGTGGCTGGCTCTTTTACAATAGCATTCATCGCAAGGATAAATACGAGATCCGTCTGCGCCGGGACCCTGTCGTGGTGTGGCAAGATCGCTATTACTGGGTAATTGTCGTCACGGGACTGCTACTCCCGTTTGTCCTTGGCGTGTGGCACGGTGGCTGGCAGGGCGGCATCAGTGGTTTCCTTTTGGGAGGGCTCTTCCGGTTGTTCATGGTGCTGAACTCTACCTTCACGATCAATTCACTCTGTCATATGGTAGGGGCACAGCCCTACAGCAAGAAAGACAGTAGCCGCGATAGTTGGCTGGTCTCCTTCGTCAGTTTTGGCGAGGGGTATCACAATTTTCATCACGCCTATGCGCGAGATTTTCGCAATGGACCGAAGTGGTACAATTTTGACCCCTCAAAATGGATTATTTTCACTCTCTCGCTGGTCGGCCTCGCAAGCAACCTCCGCCGCAACGACCCCACCGTCGGGTAATCGCTTCTCCACTATTCATTCGACGAACTGTTTCATCATCGTGCTGTACATTCCTCCATTCAGCTATCGTCCATTAGCCCCATTTTCTTTCACCCAGTCATTCGCTTATGATGGAGTCGCTGGCCTGAGGGCCAGTCCAATTCGAGTAGGCATGTAGAGAGGAGCACGTTATGGCAGATGATCAACATCCCGCTGGACCCCAGGCTGGTCACGGGAAAGACAATCTTATTCCCGGCGTCAAATATGTCATCGCCGTCAGCAGCGGCAAAGGCGGAGTCGGCAAATCCACGGTCTCCGTCAATCTTGCCGTAGCCATGGCCTTAAGCGGCGCCAAGGTCGGCCTGCTCGATGCGGATATCTATGGCCCGAACATTCCCATGATGATGGGTGTGAGCAAGCCACCGGAACAGCAAGACGGCAAGATCGTTCCAGCTGAAAGCCACGGCGTCAAACTCATTTCCATGGGATTTTTTGTCCCGGAAGACACCGCTGTGGTCTGGCGAGGTCCGATGGTCCATACGGCTATTCAACAGCTTTTTCGGGATGTGCTGTGGGGTGAACTGGATTATCTGCTGATCGATCTGCCACCCGGCACCGGAGATGCGCAGCTTACGCTGACCCAGTTGGTCCCACTGACTGGCGCCGTCACCGTCACGACGCCACAAGAAGTCGCCCTGCACGATGTCCGCAAAGGCATGATGATGTTTCAGAAGGTGAATGTGCCGCTCCTTGGCATTGTGGAGAACATGAGTTACTTTCTCTGCGGCCACTGCGGCGAGCGGACCGAAATATTTTCGTACGGAGGAGGGGAGCGGGCTGCCGCCACACTCGGGGTTCCGTTTCTCGGCCGCGTGCCGATCGATCCGGCAATTCGAGACGGCGGTGACTCGGGCACTCCGATCGTCGTGGCCGATCCGGCGTCTCCACAATCGGCAGCGTTCCGTGAGATCGCACAGAAAATTGTCGCGGGAGTCACTGGCGCCGCAAAAGGAGTTCCGCCAATTGAAAGCCTGCTGAGCAAAATCAAGAACCCGTTTGCGAAAACATAACCGGCAGACGAAATGGTTTCTCTTGTTTATTTGGTCTATTTGGTTTGTTTGCTTGAATTAGACTAACTAGATGAACCCATCCAGCTAGTCTCGCTCGGCACTTTATCATGGTAGCGCCACCTATGGACCGGAACGACGTCCTATTCCTCTATCGCCAAATGCTGCTGATCCGCCGATTCGAAGAAAAATCTGCGGAGATGTACGCCCTTGCAAAAATTGCCGGATTCCTGCATCTCTATATCGGCGAAGAAGCCATTGCGGTCGGGGCCATGGCCGCCCTTCGACCGGATGACTATGCAATCAGCGCGTATCGCGATCACGGCCATTGTCTTGCCCGAGGCTCCGACCCCGATCATGTGATGGCCGAGCTGTTCGGCAAAGCGACTGGCCTGTGCCAGGGCAAAGGGGGCTCCATGCACCTGGTGGATGCCCCGCGCCGTTTCATGGGCGGCTACGCTATTGTCGGTGGCCATATTCCCCTTGCCACAGGCCTCGCGTTCGCCACCAAGTATCAATCATTCGACCTCGTGACCGTCTGCTTCTTCGGTGAAGGTGCGATTCCGAGCGGCCAGGCACACGAGGCACTCAATTTGGCCGCCCTGTGGAAACTTCCTGTGATTTTCGTCTGCGAGAACAACCGTTACGGCATGGGGACACCGGCTGAACGGGCCATCGCACTCTATGCGAACCTGGCAGAAACGGCCCGCTCCTATGGCATCAAGGCTGAGCGCGTGGATGGCATGGATGTGCTGGCCGTGCGCGAGTTGATGCGCCAGGTCGTCGAGCAGGCGCGCGCGGGGCAAGGACCATTTTTCATCGAAGCGACGACCTATCGGTTCATGGGTCACTCAATGTCCGACCCGGCACATGGACATTACCGGAAAAAAGAAGAAGTGGATGAGCATCGTAAACGCGACCCGCTTCTATTGCTGAAGCAGACGATCCTGAGTAACAACCTAGGCACCGAGGCCGATTTCGTTCAGCTTGAGCGGGAAGTCGGCGAAGTCGTGACGGCCGCCGTCAAGTTCGCGGATGAGAGCCCATTTCCCGCCCCATCAGACTTGCACACCCACGTGATGCGGGCGGACTAAGATAATCTATGCTGATGTCCTATCGGGAAGCTCTGAGCCAGGCCATGCGAGAAGAGATGCGTCGAGACCCGCGCGTTTTTCTGATCGGCGAGGAAGTGGGCTACTATCAGGGCGCCTTCAAGGTCAGCAAGGGTTTCGTGGAAGAATTCGGCCCGCAACGGGTAGTGGATACCCCCATCACGGAGGCCGGATTCACTGGTCTGGCAATCGGCGCCGCCATGGCGGGGCTGCATCCCATCGTCGAACTCATGACCATGAATTTCGGCATTCTGGCCTTGGATCAGATCGTCAACAACGCCTCAAAAATTCGTTACATGTCTGGGGGCCAGGTGTCGGTGCCGCTGGTGATTCGCGGACCGGGCAGCTCCGCACACCAGTTAGGCGCACAGCACTCACAAAGCCTGGAGGCCTGGTTCTGCCACGTGCCGGGATTGAAAGTGATCGCCCCCGCCACGCCGCACGACGCAAAGGGCCTCCTGAAGAGTGCAATCCGGGACAACAATCCTGTCATCTTTATCGAAGCACAATTGTTGTATGGGACGAAGGGGGATGTCGGAGACGGTGAGTACACGATCCCCATCGGTGTCGCCGAGATAAAACGTACCGGACGCGATGCGACGATCGTCGCCTATTCGAAGATGCTTCTGTTGGCGCTGGAGGCAGCTGATCAATTGAGTCGAGAGGGCATCGAGGTCGAGGTCATCGACCCACGCACTCTCAAACCCTTGGACCTTCCAACGATCATGGCCTCGGTCAAAAAGACCGGACGCCTCGTGATCGTCGAAGAGGGCTGGCGTTTTTGTGGGCTGGGCGCACAGATTGCCGAGAGTGTGTATACGGCGGCGTTCGATTACCTGGACGCTCCCATCCAGCGCGTGACTGGCGAAGATGTGCCGATGCCCTATAGCCGCCCGTTGGAAGATGCCGCCATCCCGGACAAACCGCGCGTCATCGAAGCCGTCAAAGCCGTGTGCGGCGTACAGTAAACGAAGGAGGCACGTATATCCATGTCATCACAAGCTCAGGCTCACGATCACATTGAGATCACGGAAATACTCGTTCGGCTCTATGTGTTCCTGACGCAGTACCTCGATCGCTGCCTCGATGAGGCGGCCAGGAAGGCATACCCCGACGAGGAACTGCACGCGCATCTCGCCACGACGCGCGCAACGATGGCGGACATCCTGGCGGTGAATCCCGTGGTCAAGCGCAAAGTCGAGAAGGAGTGCAAGGACGTACTCGCCCTCGGAGCCGCAATCTTGAAAGGCGGTCATGAACGAACCTCGGCAATGGAGCCGATGCAGGCGCAGCGCGCCATCCTACGGAACAAGACCATTGCATTGAGCGATCTCTTGGCCGTATTCCGAGCTCTCTGATAGAAGGGTCAATGAGGCTACCAGCGTAAGAGGAGCGTTATTTGGTTTGTCTTGTTTGGTTTAACGAAACTAACCAGATGAACCAAATCAACCAGATAAACAAAACAAACCTGATGAACCAGACCGAGAAACATCAATTGGCTGGCTTGGATACACGCGAACGCGGATTCAGCAGGCCGGTTGTGTTTGAGCAAGCTGACGGAGGATATCAAGCCATTCTGCGATATGAAACGACGCACATAGTGACCATCGCACAAGCCACGCCAGGGGCCGCGATGGAGGAATTAATTCGCACGCTCCAAGGACAGGGCTACTCGCAACTCCGCAGCCAACTAAGCGTTCGGGAGGGGGCCTACTTGGGTTCTCAGGAGCCCTGGATTGAGTATCCGGACCCTGTGAGGCAGCCTGAAACGCCAGATGGATTGATCGGCAAGTTCTTCTCATGGTTTAACCGCTCTACGAGTAGTTAAATAGTGATGATGATTGGAAGACAACTCAAAATCTTAAGGATGCTCAAAAAGGCCGGCGGTTACACCCGCCCGGCCCCAGACGCGCCAAGACGCATCTCTTTCCCGGGCGAGGCCGCAGGGATGACACAACCGGAGGCGTAGCTTCACAGCTACGTTGAGGATTGTGTCGAACCGAGAACGAAATTGGGGGACTTTTTCAGCATCCGTGAGGGAATTTTATGGCTAGTCGCGTTGTGATGCCAAAATTAACCGACACGATGGAAGAGGGCGTCCTCCTTGCGTGGAAGAAACGCGAAGGGGATCAGGTGCAGGCAGGGGAGGCGCTCGCTGAAATCGAAACCGACAAAGCCATTATGGATCTTGAAGCCTTCGCCTCCGGCATCCTTCGCAAGATCCTGGTACAGGACGGCGCAACCGTGATGTCCGGAACCTTGATCGGCGTCATCGGCGGAGCGGATGAGGATATTACCTCGGCATTGACCGATGCGATCACTGCCACGCCGTCGGTCGGCGGAACGAAAGCAAGCTCGTCTCCTGTTGCGGGTCCGACACCCGCCTCATCCGTGGGTCTACAGGGAACTCGTGTCATCGTCTCGCCTCGCGCGAAAGCGCTTGCTGCCGACCGGGGCATCGATCTCTCCACCATCACCGGATCAGGTCCTGGCGGGCGAATTGTGGAAGAGGATGTCGTCAAAGCCCAGGAGCCGCCAACTCAGATTCTGCCGGACGGAACAGACCAACCGCTGAGCCAGATGCGAAAAGCCATCGCACGAGCGACGACACAGAGCAAAGCGCCGGTGCCACATTTTTATCTGACGACCGAGATCGATATGGAGCAGGCAGAGCGGTTCCGTGATCAGTTCAAACAGAACAGAACCACGCATCCTTCCGTCAACGACTTGCTAATCAAAGCTGCTGCGATCGCGCTCACACGCCATCCGGAAATCAATGTGTCATTCACCGGCCCTGCCATCAGGCGGCATGCGCACATTGATATCGGCATCGCCGTCGGCATCGATGACGGCTTGATCACGCCGGTCATTCGCAATTGCGGGGTGAAGTCACTGGTAGATATCTCGACTGAATCGCGGACACTGATCGACCGGGCCAGGGAGAAACGCTTGCAGCCGCAGGAATACAGCGACGCCACCTTCTCGATCTCAAACTTGGGAATGTTCGAGGTAGAAAACTTCATTGCGATCCTCATCCCCCCGCAAGCCGCGTCCATCGCGGTAGGCGCCACCCGTGATGTGCCTGTCGTTAAAGATGGTGCGGTCAAAGCGGGCCGGCGCATGAAGGTAACGTTATCCTGCGACCACCGGGCTCTGGATGGCGTGCAGGGGGCCGGCTTCTTAAAGGAATTTAAACGCATCCTTGAACATCCCTCGGAGTTACTCCCGTCCAAGGAGACTCCATGAGCTTCATTTCGGTCGACCAGCTGCGATCTTCATCCTCTGGCTCATCCAAAGCTATCAGCCTTCAGCCTTCAGCCTTCAGTTCTTCCAGGCGCCTTCCGCCCTGGTTCAAAGTCCAAGCCAAAACCGGTCCAGACTATCTCGACATCAAGCAGACGATGGACCGGTTCAAGCTCCATACCATCTGCGAAGAAGCACGCTGCCCGAACCGATGGGAATGTTGGAATGCACGCACGGCGACATTTCTGATCCTCGGCGACATCTGCACCAGACGTTGCCACTACTGTTCAGTTGAAACAGGCCGACCGTTGGCGATTGACCTTGAAGAACCGAGTCGAGTCGCGGAGGCGATCCAGGTGTTGGGCCTTCGACATGCCGTGATTACCTCGGTGAACCGGGATGAACTGGAAGATGGCGGCGCCGCCATCTTTGCCGAAACGATCCGGCAGACCAGACAGCTCAGCCCTGACTGCACGATTGAGGTCTTGATTCCGGATTTTGAAGGGAGCGAGAAATCCCTCGCGATGGTCTGTGCCGAAAAGCCGGAAATTCTGAATCACAACATCGAAACCGTCAGGCGGCTGTTTCCGGCAATCAGACCGCAAGGAAAGTATCAGCGATCGATCGAGTTGCTCGGCAAGGCGAAGCACTTGGGCATGCGCACCAAATCCGGGCTGATCCTCGGAATGGGAGAAACTATGGACGAAGCTCGCGAAGTCATGCGCGACCTCCGTTCCGTCGGCTGCGACATCATGACCATTGGACAGTACCTTCAACCGACAAGAGACCATCTGCCCGTCGCCCGCTTCTACGATCCCAACGAGTTTGCCCTGCTCAAAGAGGAGGGGGTGGCCCTTGGGTTCACCCATGTCGAATCAGGCCCGCTGGTGCGAAGCTCCTATCACGCAGAACAGCAGGTAGCCCTCTAAAGTGGATAGGCCTCGGCCATGAGCCATCACAACGTCGTCATCATCAGTGCTCATCCCGATTACATGGAGATCGGCATGGGGGGGACAGCCGCCAAACTGGCGGATTCCATGGCCACCATTACGTCCGTTGTCATCACGAACGGCGGCCGGTCATCGAATCCATTCGCGTTGACGGAGCAGCGGATGGCCGAATTGATAAGAGATGAGGCCCTCCGTGCCGCAGGCGTTTTGGGAGTACACGACGTGATCTTTTGTGACGAACCGGACGCGGCTGACGAGATTGATACCAAGGCTGTCACACGGAGACTCGTCGAGATACTTGCTCGTCTCCGTCCGACAGAAGTCTATACACTTGACGAAGAGCTTGACCGACATCCGGCCCATCGTCTTGCCGGAAAGCTGGCGAGGGAAAGTGTCCTTGAAGCCGGCATCGTTCTCAGCGGTGGCATCTGGGCGTACGAAATCTGGGGACCCTTCGCGACCTGGGACCGCCTTGAGTACATCGACCGTTATGTGGCTAAGAAGATGGTTTCCATCGCGGAGCATCGAAGTCAGGTGGCCACGATACCCTATGGAGAAGGAGTCCTGGGATTGAACCGCTGGCGAGCCGTGTTCGCCGATCCCAGGGCTAGTGCCCCGGCAGGTCAGTACGCGGAAGCCTTTCGACGGATCATGATCTCTCCTCCTTCCACACAATAAACTCCATTTCATCAGCCATTCCTTTACCTCATCCCGCAGAATGGCCTTGATGTCTCTGTTCTTTGCACGAGCGATTCGCGTACCATTGATACAATATGGAAAACCTTCATCAACTCGAAACGGTTATTCTGTTGTTGATTGCCGTACTCGCCCTCGCGGCGTTCGCGCGCAAACTCGTGATCCCTTACCCCATCTTGCTGGTGATCGGAGGGTTGGTCTTAGGCCTCATTCCCGGTGTGCCCACACTGCGACTTGATCCTGACATCGTGTTCCTGGTCTTCCTTCCTCCTATTCTCTGGTCAGCCGCCTACTTCACCTCGTGGCGCGATTTTCGTTCAAACCTTCGCCCGATAACTCTGCTCGCGGTTGGACTCGTGTTGGCGACAACCGCCGCCGTAGCGGTAGTCGCACACATCTGGCTTCCGGGATTGGGTTGGGCCGGAGCCATCGCGCTGGGGGCAATTGTGTCACCGCCCGACGCCGTGTCGGCAACTGCGGTGGCAAAGCGATTAGGCCTTCCACATCGTGTTGTCACAATCCTGGAAGGGGAGAGCCTCGTAAACGATGCGACGACGCTCATTCTGTATCGCGCCGCGGTCATGGCGGCGGTCAGTGGTACGTTCATCTTCAGCGCAACAGTGCTGGACTTCTTCGTTTCGGCGGGAGTGGGTGTCGTGGTCGGACTCTTGGTCGGCTTGGTGGCCCGCTGGGCGCTGAAGTTGATGAAGGACAGCTTCAGTGAGATCGCAGTCACGCTTTTGTCCCCGTATATTGCCTGGGTCTTGGCCGAACAGGCTCACGCATCAGGCGTACTGGCCTGCGTGGCTGGAGGTCTCTATCTTCGCCAACATTTCAGTGCGGCCGTTGCGCCTACCACAAGGATTCAAGCGAGGGCTGTGTGGGACTTCCTTGTGTTCGTGCTGAACGGACTCATTTTTATTCTGATCGGCCTGCAACTCGGCGCCCTCCGTGAAGCCATCCCATCCGGAATGTTTGTACCGCTCATGCTCAGCGGGGTACTCGTAAGCGTCACCGCGATCGCGGTACGCATGATATGGGTGCCGCTGGCCGCGTGGATCCCGAGACTCTTCAGCCCCGCACTGCGAGCGCGCGACCCGATGCCGCATTGGTCCGTTCTGTTTATTATCGGGTGGACCGGCATGCGCGGAATTGTGTCTCTTGCTGCGGCATTAGCGCTGCCGCTGACAACCGCAGCCGGAGTCCCGTTTCCCTTTCGGGCGGAGATCATACTGATCACCTTCTCAGTGATTCTCGCCACATTGGTTGTACAAGGTTTATCACTGGCGCCTCTGATCCGCGCCCTGAAGTTAAAGGAAGACGGGACGCTGGAACGTGAGGAGATGCAGGCGCGGGAACATGCGGCGACGGCCGCGCTCGTACGCCTGGATGAAGTCGCAAGCGAAGGGTGGCCTATTCCCGAACACCTCGATCAGATGCGCCTTCACTATGGCGACCGCGTACAACGCTACACCAAGGATGGTACTGCTCCTGAGTGTACGGTAGAAGCCATCGAGGTGTTCCAGCGATTGCGGCATGAGACGTTGACGGCAGAACGCCTTGCGGTAATACGCCTACGAAACGACGGTGTCATTAGTGATGACGTGCTGCATCGTCTAGAGCACGAGTTGGATGTGGAGGCCCTTCAACTCGGCATCGGCGAGCGGCGGGTCTCATCAGGAGGGGACAATCCCAGGTAGGAAACGTGACGTGAGCGTCATGAGGACGGGCAGGGGAGAATGACGTAGGCGACGAAGGACACAACTCGCCTCGGTCACTCGGTATCTGATCGATCCTCCCAATGCGCCCGTTTCATCATGTGATGAATGCCCGGCGCGAGCAGTAGTGCGGTGACAGCGATCACGACCAACCCTGAGTAGAGTGCGTAGAGCCCTGCGAAGACTTTCCCTGGCTCTGACAAATCTAGCTTCACTGGTCCCATCCCGCCTAGGAGCATGGCCGCATTCAAGAAGGCATCCCGCCAAGGCAGGTGCTCATAGTGGCTGTAGCCCCACATGCCAACTCCCAGAGACGCCGCCAGAAGAGTAAGTGAGAACGCCAGGTGAAGAAGCAGACGCCGTAGTAACAGACGCGAATTCGGAGCGGAGGGGCGCTGTGTGATCATCGGACCTCCATACGAAGAGTGTGTCATCAAAGCTGATCACGCTGTCCTGCTTCATGGCCTTTGTCATCTGTGGCTCCTTCGGCAGATGTCGCGTGTTTTTCCTTTGCCTATTTCGATGGCTAGCACCTCGTTTTCAGCTTCACCCACATCGAATCAGGCCCGCTCGACCGCAGTTCCTATCGGCAGAACGACAAGCAGTTTGAGACGATCCTCATCTATATCCCTGCGCTTCTTCGCCGATGGTCTTTTGCCAGCCTCATATCCGGACAAACAATGGAATGGCCATTAAGATCACTCCGACCATGACAAGCACATAGCGGTGCTGTCCATTTCAAACATTCATGACTTTCTTGCCAATCGTGGAATGAACCGCTTCCTCTTATTTACCCATGGCTAGAGCATTGCTAATCAAAGCTTGCGCTTCTTCTTGAATCCGCTTGAGATGGTCTTTCCCTCTGAAACTTTCGGCGTAGAGCTTGTACACATCCTCGGTGCCGGAGGGACGGGCAGCGAACCAGCCTTGCTCGGTCACAACTTTGAGTCCACCGATCGGCGCGCCATTGCCGGGAGCGGTCGTCAGTTTGGCAACGATTCTATCGCCGGCCAACTCTGTGGCCTGCACCTGGCCCGGTGAGAGTTTCGACAGGATGGTCTTCTGCGCCGGCGTCGCGGCCGCATCGATCCGCTCGTACACCGGCTCTCCGAGTTCGTTAGTCAGTTCTCGGTACAGTTCACCAGGATCAAGGCCGGTCTTGGCCATCATTTCCGCAGCCAAAAGATCCATGATGATGCCATCCTTGTCAGTCGTCCACACCGATCCATCTCGACGAAGGAACGAGGCCCCCGCGCTTTCTTCTCCGCCGAAACCGAGCGACCCATCGAGCAAGCCGTTCACAAACCATTTGAAGCCGACCGGCACTTCGACCAGCTTGCGTCCAAGCTTCACCGCAACACGGTCGATCAGGCTGCTGCTCACAAGCGTCTTTCCGATACCGGCGTCGGGCTTCCACCCCAGACGATTGGAAAAGAGATAAAAGATAGACACGGCGAGGTAGTGATTGGGATTCATCAGACCGGCAGAGCGGGTGACAATCCCGTGCCGGTCGTTGTCGGCATCATTGCCGAAGGCGACATCGAAGCGATCTTTCAGCGCAATGAGATTCGTCATGGCATAGGGCGAAGAACAGTCCATACGAATCTTGCCGTCCCAATCGAGCGGCATGAAGCGGAAGGTCGGATCGACGGAGGGATTCACGATCTCAATATTCAAGCCATACCGCTCTGCAATCGGCTGCCAGTAAGCCACACCGGAGCCGCCAAGCGGATCGATGCCGAGATGCAATCCTTCTGATCGAATCACGTCCATATCGATGATCTGCGCGAGATCGCCGATGTAGGCGTCGAGGTAATCGTGCAGATGGGTCGTGCGTGCACGACGAGCCTGGTCGTACGACAGACGCTTCACGCCTTGCAGATCAGCGGCAAGGAGGGCATTCGCGCGATCCTCAATCCATTTCGTCACCTGAGTATCGGCCGGCCCACCATTTGGCGGGTTGTACTTGATACCGCCGTCCTCCGGAGGATTGTGGGAGGGGGTAATGACGATGCCGTCGGCAAGTCCGGAAGTTCTTCTTCCATTATAGGTAAGGATCGCGTGAGAGATGACCGGAGTGGGGGTGTACCCACCATCATGATCGATCATCACCTCAACGCCGTTCGCGGCCAGCACCTCAAGCGCGCTCGCACAAGCCGGCTCCGAGAGTGCGTGGGTATCCCTGCCGAGATAGAGCGGCCCGACTGTGCCCTGGCTGGCTCGATATTCACAGATCGCTTGTGTGACGGCCAGGATATGCCATTCGTTAAAGCTTCGCTTGAAGGCAGACCCTCGATGTCCCGATGTGCCAAAGGCCACTCGTTGTTCGCGAATGGTGGGGTCTGGCTTTTCAGCAGAATAGGCCGCGAGGAGCTTCGATACATCGACGAGGACCGACAACGGCGCTGGACTTCCGGCAAGAGGATGAATGGCCATAGATGCTGTGTAGTCCTAGAACCCCTCCGCTGTCAACTGTGCGACCGCAGATTGACAGGACGTGAACGATAACGTATTTACCTCGCATGATTCATGGACGGTTCGTGGAGACATCTCCCGATCTCGCGCGCATCACGAACGATGCACGACGAAGAACGGAGCGGCGAATCCGCGATTGCAGCAGAAGCGCACATGATTCATGCGGGGTCCGTACGAGAGAGGCGCCGAATGACACGTGTGAAATGGCATGACCCGACAATGATTCCAGCACTGCCTCGATGGAGAGGAGGGCTGGTGTGGGGACTCTTGGCTTGTGGGTGGCTATGGGCAGCACCGGTACTTGCTGCACCAGCCGATGGGGCAATCTCCATTGGCTCGATTACCATTAATCCGATGGCGAACAACCGCCGTGCGGTGATCCTCCAAGGTAAAGCGAAAGACGTAGTGGCCTATCACGGGGAAGACAGCTTCAGGCGATCGCTCTGTGGCCAAGGGTTTATGCTGGAAGATGAAACCGGTTCGCTCGACGTACTCTACCTGATCCGGTGTCAGGCGAATGAAACTCTCCAGTTGGTCGGCGAAGGGGAACGAGTGGTCGTCCATGCGACCATCGATGTTTCACTAGACAATGTCAAGAATAAGGAGGGAAAAGAATTAGTGTTTAAAGCCATGGCTACCAAGGTGATCCGGAATAAATAGCACGCACACGACCGCACGATTCATGAGCGCTTCTGCTGCCTCCGCGACTGCCAGAACCCTACCAGTCGCCCGCTGTTCCTTCCGGGCACACGTGCGCCTTCGAGAGAAGTTGATACGAGCCGGCCTTCTCCTTCAGATCCGGCTCATCGGCACGGAGCATCGTCAATTCAATCTTTTCATCCGCGAACGTTTCGTCGCCGGTTCGCAGCACACTTTCCCGATTCAGAATCTTCATGGCGTTGAGACGAGAGACTTTGAGAGGGTACGTCCCGAACTGGTCCGCCGACCAATAGGGCACCTGGATCGTCATCCGACCACGGTCCGTATAAATATACTGGCGCAATGTCTCGTCGATCGGAGTCTTCAAACTGATAACCGCTGAGTTCGTTGATTCGACGACCGGTATAGAAATCACATACGAGCGTGGGGCATCCTTCGCCGTACTGTCCCATTCTCCAGTCGCTTCCAAATTCGAGGTCGTGAACAGTGTGGTGGTGGGACGGAGGAGAGGAGATCTGATGGCCATGCGAAGGTTCGTGATGCGCTGCTCCGTCACATTTTCAACAAGAAACTTGATCAAAACCCAGGATTGCGGATCAGGAGTCTTGGCCCGGCCTTTCGGCAATGTCTGCTCGATTCGCCTGAGACTGCAATCGGACACCAGGTTCC
>JBDSDL010000080.1:0-8596 GCA_039920585.1 Nitrospiraceae bacterium
CGCTGCAGCCTACAAATCGAAAATCCTCGCCAGCTTTCTTGAGGGCGCTCCTCCTCAGTCTGAAAACGCCTTGTGGGAATCGCTAGGCTTAGGCGATCTCTGGGGTCCATCTGGGCCAGAGAAAGAGCGCCCAAAGTCTTAGCGATTTTATCCACAATTTAAAAATAACTTTTGCACATTATTCTCCGTCTCATTAAGAGCTTCTGACTACCCTGAACTGATGACAAGCCTCTTGTGATTGTTGTCGTTATGGCGCAACGCACTGACTCACTCGCTGTGATGACCTGCGGTTTGCTAGTTTGCTTCCCCCTCAAAATTCCTTGAGACGGCAATCAGTTAAGAAGCCATGGCGACCAATATGGTTACCGCTATTGCGAGGGGCGGGGCGACTTTCATCATTTAAGAGACGGGCAATGGAGATCATACCCTTACCTTCTGCACTGAGGTGGAAGATTCTCCGGACTACGGCGGCTTGCTCCTCGTTGATCTGGCGTTCTACGTGATCGCGCTTTGGCCGGCCGTAAGCATCGAGCATTGCGCTTCCTGTAAGGTCCGCGTTTTGACGGCTTTGCATATTGCGCGGTCAGGTCCGGCAATATCGGCAGTCGGCGATGCCAGCATGGCAGGGGTGATTTTCAGCCCTCATCCAGGGTTACTAGGGAAAAACCTAGTTAACCTCCCAGGAGCTACAGCGTATACTTTTCAGTGAGCGTACAATCTGCCAATTGACAGCCGATGGGAGTGAACTTCCGAGGGAGAAAGGAGCTCATCATGCTGTACTGGGCTGCAATCTTTTTGATCATAGGGTTAGTTGCCGGGATTCTGGGGCTCGCTGGAGTGGCGGGTACGGCGACTTCTATTGCCTACGTGCTGTTTGTCCTCTTCGTCATCATTGCGATCATCAGTTTCATCATAGGCAGGCGACCTCCTGCAGGAGTTTGAGAGGACAGAAGCACAGGGAGGCACAGTCAAGGAAGAATAGAGCGTCGGCAGCACGCAGCATAAAAAACAGTCGGACGAACATGCGGTATTTAGGATAACAGGGAGGTCCATGATGAAACTTACATTATCCGTACTGACGGTAGTGGTGCTCGGTTTTGGAGCCGGGATTGCCGGAGCTGCCGATCCGATGTCCGACAAAGAGGCCAAACCGACCCTCGGGGAGCGCATCACCAAAGACACGGTCAAAGGTACGCTGATGCGCGTCGATGGCGAATATTATTGGGTCAAAGATACCGATGGGAAGGAAATTAGACTTCACGTCGATGCGAGCACGAAGCTGGATAAGGTAATGCAGGGAGATAAGATCAAAGCCTATATCACAGATACAGGGCATACCACCACGCTGCAGCGCGATAAATGATCTGGCCTACAGTCTTTTTCGGCACTGAATTCTCACCGTGGAAGGGAGGCAAAGATGACCAGAAAATTCTACCGTGGTGCCCTCATTCTGGTTGCGCTTGGAGCGTTGGTTAGTGTGCCCATGCTGAATGCTGAGCCGTCCCCCGCAGGGAACGTCAGGGACGCTATCAAGCACGCGAAGGAAGCGGTGGACCATGGCAAACAGGGTCATGCTGAGGCGCTCGTGACACATGCGGAAAAGTCGGTGAAATATGCTGAGATGGGAGGCAAAAACCGGCATGTGGTCGAAGGGATTAAGCATCTGGAAGAAGCCATTGAGCATGGTAAAGCGGGCCACACCGAGGACGCCACGACGCATGCCGAAACTGGTTTAGCGCATTTGACTGAAGCAAAATAAGGTATCAACGCCGACGGCGGAGGTGGGTTTGTACGAACGGGCAGGGGAGAATAACCCTGCCCGTTTCTGTATAAAGAGGAGTGCTGCCAGTGCGCGGTATTCAATCTAATGCGATATGCAGGATGACTTTTTTGAATTTCCCATTTTTGTAACTTCTATTCTATAAGCATACATGACATGGGAAGTGTCTCCAGTTCAGCGCGGATTTGATGGCCTTGGGGCCGAGGATATGCCATTGACTAATTTGGCGCACCGGACGTGCGCGTCGCCGTCTTCGCTTCGATGAACCGGGCAATCGTGTTGCGCAACTCGATGCGGTCTTCGAGACTCAACTCCTGCCAGGGGAGTCTGCTTCTGTACGGTTCGGGAGGCTTTGGGTGTGCAGTTGGCATATCCACCACGAGTTTGGTGTAATCCACGATCGCCGCACGATTATCGATGAATCGGAGGTTCGATCCTGTTCATCAACCGGAAAAACCCAGTGCGGCGCTCGAATCCGTCCGCTTCCTGTTGGGACACTTCGAAGGTACGGTCGAGTTGCCTCTGGAGCAACGATCCATTCAAAAGGAAGTTTTCGGAAGTTGGGAGGCCGGGGGTCGCTTTCTGAGTCTTCGGATGGCTGCCACATATCGAACGACGAATGGCTCGTGGGATCGGCATCAGGCCTTTATTATCCTCGGTCCGGACGAGAAGACCGGTGCACTCGTGAGTCGAGCGTACACGGATGGGGGCATGATCCACGAGTTTCACATCGTCATCGAAGAGAGGCGGCTGATGTTTGCGGATCGGGTACCACACCATGTGCCCGCCGTGGCCGCTCGAAAAGTGCTCACTCCCACCGCGCACGGATATGAGGAGACCCTGGAACTTGATCGGGGACTCGGGGTCTTCGAACCCTACTACAGTATGCCCATTCAGAGAATGGAAAGCTCGGTTGCTTCCTGACTCCACTGAGAGAAGAGGACAGTCGAGAGATGATTTCAGAACTCAGCACGATCGGGGTGCGAACCCATGTACAGCGAGGTGCCGTGAGGACGACCACCGCGACGCTCGGCCTTCTGGGAATGGGAACTAAGTTTACTAATGTCTGGAAGCCTGATTGATCAGGTAGTGAGAGTTCGAGCACTACGCAATCAACCCGCCGAGACCTGAAGAGTTCCAGCCCCGATTGCCCATCTGCGGCTTCTAGGATTTCATAGTCGAGGGCGCAGCGCCTCAGTTCATTGGCAAAATACGTGCGGTCGATGCCATTCCCATCAATAAGTAGAATTGAAGTGGTGAGAGCTTCGGGGTTGGGATGCATCGCCATCATTCCCCAATTAGCTGCCAGAACTGAGATTCTAGGTCAGCGCTGTGGTTTCCGCCACTGGCTTTAACCCTAGTGTGTGCCCTCGCGTGCGGTGAATGTGCAAGGGCTGGCGCTGGAGGAATTGCGGGTCTACTTGGGCAGTTTGGAGTACTCGGTCATGGACCTTCAGGAGGCGCTTGAGGCTGTGAAGTTCCCTATTACGCCCTAAGAGAGGGAGAGGACGGAGGGGAGCATTTCACATTACGGACTTCTGAAACCGATTCTAAGACGCGCCCAATGTAATGTGCAATACAGAGCCGTCCGATTTCCTGTGATACCGTGCCCCCCACATGGAGGGGCTTGGATATGTCGAACGCTGAGAACCTGCGAAGAATATTTCAAGACGTGCAGGTAAGTGGGAAGTTTGAAAGGAATGAGTTTCTTGCCGTACTCAGTAACCTTATCGACATCGCCGACCGACTCGAAAAGGTTGAGATCGCTTGCGAGATAGATCCCCCCTAAATTAGACAGGATACATCCATGCGAAAACAGTACACGATACCTGAATGGTATAAGGCACTAGAGCACGATCCCGGCCTAAGTGGTATTTCTCCCATAGATGCAGCCGAAGTCCTCTCGTTGACAGAGCACGAGATTAGCGAACTCATGCTGAAGGGGGAGCTGAACGTCTCGGCCCTTATGGTTGGGAAAGAGGTCTTCTCGGTTGTCATTCCAGAGCGAGATGTACGGCGGTATGATGCCAAACGCAACCCATCCTGACTACTTGCGATCCCCTTGACGGAAAATCCCCACAGCACAGAACGCCTACTACACTCCAAGGGAGACGCAGGAGGGAGGACCACATGCCTGAAGTCCCTTTGTATCAATAATGTCTCCAGCCCATCGACACAGTGTTCGACCACTATGTATCGTATCTGGTAACTGGCGTAACCCGCTGTGGTCTTTTCCCCATGACGAGTGCTCTTTTTATTACTCATACGTGATGTTAACGACGCCTAGGCTTACTAGGGAAGTGTGTTTTTTCAGCCTTTTCGTTCATCGTCATCCCTGGTACTGCGATTGCACACAGGTTCCAATGTATGTACTTATGTAGTTAGCAAAAACGGCAGGGAGGAACTATGAGAACAAAACTGGTTTGGACGTTTCTCGTCATCTCCATGTTGGGGTTCACAGCACCTTCACTTGCTGCATCTACGAAAGGACAGGACACTTCACGGCACTTGTATGATCGCGTGATGGAAGAATATACGCATGGTGACTACGAAGCGGCACTGGCCGGGTTCAGACTGTTTATTGAAGTACACCGCCAATCCGCGTTAGCAGCGAATGCGCAATACTGGATCGGAGAATGCCAGTACCGCCTAGGCCTCTATCACGATGCCCTCAATTCCTTCTACAACGTCCGCTCCTATAACCCCGGGAGCCCCAAACTTGCTGCCTCAGAGTTTAAGATAGGCCAAACCTACTCAAGGCTTGGCGATTATCACAAAGCGCGCCTGATGTTTAACCGGGTCCTCGACCAATATTCGGAAGGCGCCGAAGCTCACCTGGCCCGCAAGGCGCTTAACATCATGCCCCCTCAAAATTGACCCATCGCTTCACCGCAAGGGGTTACAAGCCAACCTCGGGTTCGGCGCATAAAAGCAAACTGTACAACACCTCCTACAAAGACGCCTCTACGCCTGTGTGCGCAAAGATAATGCAGATGGCTCGAGTAGTATCGAGCGTTTCTTCGCTCGATTCAGCACGTCATCATAGAGAGCCTTCGATTGAGACCGAGGCCAGGGATGGCGCTCCGGCGTGAACTTTGGCTTTTGCGCACTCGAAATCATCATGTCCCTACCGCACACTGCGCGCTGAGTCGGTCCTGTTCTCGAAGTAACCCATGGCGGGAGACGCATTGATCGTGATCATCCGAGGAGATCTCGTGGGCCTGCATGATCGAAAGAAGCAGGAGGCAACATGGCCGGGTTTGTCATGCGGAATAATCAACGGCTCAAGAGATTGGTGCCGGTACGATACCATGGCGTATTCTGGTCATGGGCCTCCTCCATTCGGCCCATCACAAAATTAGGGGGCCGACCAACATGAGACTGACTCACATTGCGGCTGACACAACTACGGGGTCAGGCACACGATGCTTATCGTAGGGCTTCTACTTGTCCCATCGCGCGCGCCAGGTTCACGCGCGACGCATTGGCCCGATACAATCCATCGATGAGATTGTCTCTCGCGCGTACCAGCGAAAAGGTCGCATTGGATAGCTCCACACTGTTTGAGCTCAGCACGCGAAAGCGTTCTCTGGCGAGCTGGACTTGGGTCACCGCCGCCTTGAGCCCGTCCTTGGCGATCCTGAATTGTTCTTTGGCCGATGTGAGCGTGACCAACGCTTCTCGCAACTCCATCGTAATCTGTCTCGAGACCATGTTCATCTTGATTTCTTCTTGCAGGAGCTTACTTCGGCTCTCGCCGATCCGCCCCTCCCGTTGGCCGCCGTCAAAGATCGGGATCGACAGGGTCACCCCCACGTTATAGGTGCTGAGCGTGCTATTGACCTGGTTCCCGATGAGCCCGTAGTCTCCTTGTGCTTGCAATGACGGAAGCCGTTCCCCCGTAATCGAACTGAGGGTGAGCGTTGACACCCGAATCCGCTGTTCCTGGGCTTTCATTTCTGGTCGACTGGTGAGCGCAACCTCCATGGCATAGTCCTGAGTCGGGATCGGCTCATCAGGCGCTTTGAGTTCATCGGTGAGGACGAGCTTCACATCAAAGTTGATTCCCACGGCGTTGATCAGAATCAGCTTGGTCCGCTCGACATCGCTCTTGGCCAACTCCAATCGTTGTCGCTCGTTCTCCAATTGAGTTTCAAGCGTGGCGGCATCGAGGCCCGTCGCCATCCCGCCGCTCTGGCGGCTTTTGATGAAGGCCACGAGTTCTTTATACATCTCCACATTCGCCGTCCGCGCGGCTATGATCTCGTAGTTCCGCAAGACGTCCAAATAATTCAAGGCCACCATCGCCATCGTGTCATTCTTTGTCGTCTCTGACTCCCCTTCTGAGACGGCCAACGCCGCGCGTGACGCACGCCAGCGCTCGATCAGACTCCAACTGAAAAGCGACTGTGACAGGGTGCCTCGAGCATCTGCGATATCGAATGGTTGGGTGCGGACCGGGGCGCCGCCGATGGTACCGAGAAAAAATGTTTGATTTGTGAGCTTTGAAGAACCAGACAGGTTCGGCAGTAACGCGCCGAGTTGCGTTATCGAGGCGCTGCGCGCTGCTTCGATACGTGCTTTATACAATTGCACGTTAGGATTTTTGTCCACAGCCGCCTCAAGGGCATCCTTTAAACTCAGGTTCAGTACCGGCATCTCTTGCGGAATCTGCGGAGGCGACTCGGCAGCCGGACTGCGCACTGCACACAGAAAACCCGCCACGAGGACTACCCCCATAACGCTTGCGTTGATTCGCATACGGTCACATCCCTTTCACTGACAAGCTCTGGTTGCTCTGGTTTATTTGGTTTGTCCCGTTTATTTGCCTGAACTAGACTAACTGGATAAACCAAAGAAACCAGATGAACCAGACCAACCAAAGGTCATGGACTCTCTACGGACGAGAGGCGAAACTCCACGGTGCAAGCCAGGCCGGCAGCAATCGCATTATTCGGATTCGGCATTTCCAAGCGCACTCCAAACGTGCCGCTGGCGCTATCGACGACCTTATTCACGACCATGATCTTCGCGTGATAGACGGATTGACCTTTTCCTTCCGGACGCACATCAGCCCGCATGCCTGGTTTCAATTTCCCGAGCAGTGAGAGGGGCGCATACACCTCCACCCGTAATGGATCGACCTGCGCCAGCTTCATCACGGGCGTCTGACGGGCCAGCTCACCGGGAGAGAGCAGCCGATCCACCACCACGCCATTAATCGGGCTCCGAATTGTGCGCAGGGACAGCGCCGCCATGGCTCGATGCCATTCCAGTTCAGCCAGGCGCTTGTTTTCCGACGCCTCCTGATACGACATCTCCGCCAAGGCCTTTCCCGTCTGGGCCTCATCCACGTCGTGTTGGGCAATCGCGTTGGTCTTGAACAAGTCCATGGACCGTTCGAGCTTTCGACTGCTGAACCCGACCTTCACCTGACTGCTCTTCAGTACCGCCTCTGCCTCCGCCTTGGATTTCGCCAACATGACGGTCCTCTCTTCCAGACTCGATTCGAGCGTCACAATCACCTGTCCCTTCGTTACCCAATCTCCGCGGTCCACGGGTACCGTTTGAATCAGCCCCTCCACGGGAGTCCCGATGGAAATCTCGGCAAAGGGTTTGATCACGCAGGCCATTTCAGCCGCCCACACAGGTAGAACCGTCAGGGTACAGAGACTCACCGCCACAGTCAGTCTGCTCATCGCACCCAGCCGTCTCAGCCGACATTGTTGCACCGGTCTCACGTCCTCGATTTCCGATACCCTATCCATTAGATAGATCGTCCTCTGCTCCGTAGGCCCCTTCGTTGAATACCCCACCGAATGACCATCATGCAGCCTCCCGTGCATCATTCCAGTCGTCCTGAAAATGCGAGCGAGGTTTCCAACTGATCCTCATGCTGCAACAGATCCCGGCGAATTCGTATATGCAGGGACTCGGCGGACCGCTGGGCTTGTCGTACGAGAAACGCCGCCAATGTGCCCTGCAGCGGCTTTCCTCGCCTCACCAGCGCGCGAGCCATCCATCGCCACAGCAGGCGACGCGAAGTCGTCAGGAGCTCATCCTCCAGCGAGGTGACCGTCTCAAAACTGCCGGGGTCTCCCTGGCGACCGCTGCGACCATAGAGCTGCCGATCGATGCGCCCAGCCTCGTGCCGCTCTGTCGCCAACACATACAGACCCCCCGCCTTCGCCACCTCCGGTAGCAACTTGATATCCGTGCCGCGACCGGCCATGTTCGTCGCGACCGTGACGCGCCCGGGCTGGCCGGCCTTGGACACGATATCGGCCTCTTCCTTGTCCTGCCGGGCGTTGAGGATCACGTGCGGGATCCCCGCCGCAGTGAGTTTCTCGCTCAGGAGCTCAGATGCAGAAACCGACTTCGTCCCCACCAGAACCGGCCGCCCGTGCTGATGAAGCCCCGCAATACGTTCCACGACGGCGTCCCACTTTTCCTCCGCCGTCGAGAACAGCCTCTCCGCTACTCCACGCCGCTGTAGCGGACGATTGGTTGGAATCGTCACGGTGGCCAGGCGATACACCTGCCACAATTCAGTGGCGATTTCCTGTGCGGTGCCGGTCATCCCGGCGAGCCACAAGTAGCGGCGAAAGAATCGTTGATAGGTGATCCGTGCCAGCGACGAGTGCATCGGCGTAAGCGGACAGGCTTCCTTCAATTCGATCAATTGGTGTAGCCCCTGTTCCCACGACCGGTCCCCCATGATGCGCCCGGTGTACTCGTCGATAATCTGGATTTTCTCGTCCCTGACGAGATAGTGGGTATCGCGATGGAACAAATGGAGGGCCGTGAGCGCCTGGC
>JBDSDL010000081.1:0-7670 GCA_039920585.1 Nitrospiraceae bacterium
GACTCTAAGACGCATGTCAGCCATATGAAGGGTGGAGATTTCCGGTCCAACGAAAAGTCCATGACGACAACTGCGGCGACTGATGCGCGGATCGAGTTCGTCGGTCAGGACGGCAAGACGACCGTGCTCAAGCCGAAAGTGGCGTTGCAGGCCAATGAAATCATCGATGCCACGTTCATGAGTAAGAAGGCCTTGCGCCAATTCCTTGAAGAGCAGATCGAAGACGCCAAGAAACAAGGCGTGTTGTTCTCGATCCATATGAAAGCCACCATGATGAAGGTCTCGGATCCCAAGATCTTCGGTCATGCTGTGACGGTCTATTACAAGGATGTATTCGAGAAGCATGGCGAGACGCTCAAGAAACTGGGTGTGGATCCGGACAACGGTCTTGGCGATCTCTATACGAAGATCAAAGCCTTGCCCGAGGAACAGCGCAAAGCGATCGAAGCCGACGTTCAGGCTGTGTACCAGAAGCGGCCTCCGATGGCGATGGTGAATTCCGACAAGGGGATCACCAACCTGCATGTGCCCAGCGACATCATCATCGATGCCTCCATGCCTCCGGTCATTCGTGACTCAGGAAAAATGTGGGGCCCTGACGGCAAGGCGTATGACGCAAAGTGTGTGATTCCTGATTCTAGTTACGCGCCGGTCTATCAAGAGGTGGTGAGTTTCTGTAAGAAGCATGGCGCGTTAGATCCGAAGACGATGGGCAGCGTGCCCAACGTCGGCCTCATGGCGCAGGCGGCGGAGGAATACGGCTCGCACGACAAGACCTTCAAGGCTTCGGGCAACGGCACGATCCGCGTGGTGGATGCTTCAGGCAAGACTCTGCTGGAACATCAAGTGGAAGAAGGCGATATCTGGCGGATGTGCCAGGTGAAGGATGCGCCGATTAAGGACTGGGTCAAGCTGGCGGTGAATCGCGCGAAGGCCACCGGAGCCCCGGCAGTTTTCTGGTTGGACAAAACCAGAGCGCACGATGCCCAATTGCTCGCGAAGGTCGAACGTTACTTAAAAGATCACGATACCAAAGGCCTCGACATCCGGATCATGACCCCGGCAGAGGCGACCAGGTTGTCGTTAGAACGGATTAAAGAGGGGAAAGATACGATCTCTGTGACGGGAAACGTCTTGCGCGACTATCTTACGGACCTCTTCCCAATTCTCGAAATCGGGACCAGCGCCAAGATGCTCTCGATCGTTCCGCTGCTGAACGGCGGCGGCCTCTTCGAGACCGGTGCAGGCGGTTCCGCGCCCAAGCATGTGCAGCAGTTCCAGGAGGAGGGGTATTTGCGGTGGGATTCGTTGGGTGAATTTCTGGCCCTCGCCGCCTCATTGGAACATCTCGCCAAGGTGGCGAATAATCAAGCGGCAAAAAATTTGGCCGATGCGCTCGACCAGGCCAATGCGAAGTTCCTGGAGAGCAACAAATCACCGGCCCGCAAGGTGGGCGAGATCGATAATCGCGGGAGCCATTTCTATTTGGCCCTGTACTGGGCGCAGGCCTTGGCCCAACAGACTCAGGATAAGGGTCTGGCAGCGCGCTTTACCAAGATTGCCAAGGAGATGGCGGACAATGAAGCCAAGATCTCTGGCGAATTACTCGCTGCTCAGGGCAAGCCGGTCGATGTCGGCGGGTACTATCATCCTGATGACGCCAAGGCGTCAAAAGCGATGCGTCCTAGCCAGACCTTGAATGCAATCGTGGACGCGATTGCCTAGAAGAGCCATCAGCGGTTAGCTGTCAGCGATCAGCCAATGAGAAGTTCGAAGGCTGATGGCTGATGGCTGAGAGCTGATAGCGGATTTTTGAAACAATGGCACAAGAAGATAGCAACGTCATCGATCAGCCGGAAGTCATCCGGCACAAGATGGTCACGGTTGAGATCGCCGGCAAGAAGTATGAGGTGCCGGAGGGGATCACGGTCATTAAGGCTCTGTGGTATTCGGGCCAGGAAGTCGTCCGTGGGGCCGGTTGTCTCGGTGGGTTCTGCGGCGCCTGCGCGGCCTACTATCGGACCAAGGACGACCCGAAAGTGAGGACCTGTCTGGCCTGCCAAATGGCGGTGCAAGACGGCATGTCGATCACGATGATGCCTCCGTTCCCGGCCAGGAAGGCCACCTACGACATGCAGACGCTCAAAGATCCCAAGCAAGATCTCTTCAATCTCTATCCTGAAACGCCGCTTTGCCGAAACTGCAATGCCTGCACCGAAGCCTGCCCGCAGCAGATCGACGTGCGGGAGGGAGTCTGGAAAGCTGTCTTCGGAGACTTCAAGAGCGTGTCCGAGATGTTCATGGACTGTGTGATGTGCGGGATGTGCGCGCCAGTCTGCATTGCGGACATCGCCCCCAATCTCGTGGCCTTGTATGTGAGCCGGGCGCAGGGCGCTCATTTCACCGAAAAGCCGTTGGGCCTGGATACGCGCATCAAGGAAATCCAAGATGGCCGTTTCGACGACGAGTGGGCTACGATTCTCAAGATGACAGACAAAGAGCTAGCCGATCACTGTGCGACGGTGAAATAGCCCGACGAGCAGTCAGCCGTCAGCTCTCAGCTTCTGAAAGAGAGGCTGAAGGCTGAAAGCTGAAAGCTGAAAGCTAGAGAATGGACATCCACGCCCTTCAACAGATCGTACACCAAACGCGGGATGCGCGACGCAAGCAGACCCTTCCCAAGTTCTCTCCGGCGGATCGAGACCAGCTAATCCACAAATATCATCCGGATTATCGTGAGCGGGCCTACCGCCCTATCCGCTTCGGTCCCAATGGTGGGGATAAGACGGTTGTCGAGTTGGCATCATTGCTGGAGGGCGATAGCTCCATTGCCGACGAGTTCGATCTGACGGCCGATTACACGACCGACGTTCTGGCGGTGGGCGGCGGCGGGGCCGGTTGCGCGGCGGCGCTCCATGCGCATACGGCTGGCGCCAAGGTCATTCTGGCGACGAAGCTCCGTCTCGGTGACTCCAACAGCGTGATGGCCCAAGGGGGCATGCAGATTTCGGTATCTCCCGAGGACTCGCCCGTCACACATTTCGTGGATACGCTGAAGGGCGGCCACATGCAGAACGACCATCAGCTGCTCAAGGTGATGGTTGAGGAAGGCCCCTCAATTGCGAAGTGGCTGTTGAGCCTTGGCGTGCTGTTCGATCGCGACGGGGACGGCAACCTCCATGTGAAGAAAGGCGGCGGCAGTTCGAAGCCTCGCCTCCTGACCTGTTCAGACTATACAGGCCTTGAAATCATGCGGGTGCTCAAGGATGAGGTGCTGAATCAGAACATTCAGTTACTTGAGTTTTGCGCCGCGATCGAATTGACGAGCGATGAGAAGGGAAACTGCACCGGCGCCATCTTCAAAGACCTCGACAATCATCGCCATGTCGTCGTAGCTGCCAAGTCCGTCATCCTGGCGACCGGCGGGATCGGCCGGCTCCACATTCAGGGATTCCCGACCAGCAATCACTACGGTGCGACCGGCGACGGGCTATGTCTGGCCTATCGCATGGGCGCTAAACTCATGCACATCGATACCTTCCAGTATCATCCTTCCGGCGCGGTCTATCCAGAACAGCTCATCGGAGCGCTGGTGACGGAGGGTATTCGATCCGAAGGTGGACATTTAGTCAATGCGAAGGGTGATCGGTTCGTGAATGAAATGGACACCCGCGATGTCGTGTCCTCTTCGATTATCCGGGAGTGCGAAGAGGGGCGAGGCATCCGCACGATGTCCGGGCGCATCGGCGTCTGGCTCGATACCCCGCTGCTCGATGCCGAACATGGTCTCGGCACCATAGAGAAACATTTTCCCGCGATGATGATGCAGTTCGAGCGGTTCGGCATCGATATCAGCAAAGACCCCGTGTTGATCTATCCGACGCTGCACTATCAGAACGGCGGGGTGAAGATCGATACCAATTCAGAAACCAATGTGCGCAATCTCTTCGTCGCGGGCGAGGCCTCCGGCGGATTGCACGGGCGGAACCGATTGATGGGCAACTCGCTTCTCGACCTGATGGTGTTTGGAAAACGATCCGGGCAGACGGCTGCAACTCGTGCCGCTGCCATGCCGCAAGGGAAGTTGACGGTCGGGCATCTGAAGGGATTCCGCGCCGAAGCCAAGAAGCACGGCAGTTCAAATGGGATCGTATCTCCCATGATCCTGCCTGCGTATACGAGAAAAGAGAGTTAGTGCTGAGTGCTGAGAACCGAGCAGAGATTCTTCGCCCGTTAACTCAGCACTAGACCGATAGTCAGCACTGGAGCGACAAAGGAGCGACGATGAACGTTCATGAGTTTCAGGCGAAGCAGTTGTTCGGGCAATTTGGAGTTCCGGTTCCACGCGGCAGAGAGATTACTTCGCCTGAGGCGGGAGCGGCATGGGCGGCAGAACTGAATACCCCCGTGTTTGTCGTCAAAGCGCAGATCCATGCAGGCGGTCGCGGTAAGGCCGGCGGCGTCAAGATTACGAAGGACAAGGCTGCCGTCCCAGGTCTGGTCAAGGAACTGATCGGCAAAACCCTCGTCACCCACCAAACCGGTCCAAAGGGGCGGGAAGTGCGGCGGTTGCTGATCGAAGAAGGGGCCGCGATTGCCAAGGAATTGTATGTGAGCCTCCTCGTCGATCGGGATAGCGGGTGGCCTGTGTTTATCGCGAGTACCGAAGGCGGGATGGAGATCGAAGAAGTCGCCGCCCACAAGCCGGAGAAGATCATCCGGGAAGCGATCGATCCGGCTGTCGGGTTTCAATCGTACAACGGGCGAAACGTTGCCTTCGCGCTCGGGCTTTCTGCCATGGAACCAGCCGTCGTGAATCCCTTCATTCAGATGCTCGGGAACCTCTATCGTCTGTTCATGGAGAAGAATGCGGCGATGGTAGAGATCAATCCGCTGGTCATCACCGGCGACAAGAAACTGATTGCGCTGGATGGCAAGGTCTCGTTCGACGATAACGCGCTGTTCCGGCATGCCGATGTGCAGCAGATACGCGATCTCCACGAAGAAGATCCGCTCGAGATCGAAGCGGGAGAAAATAATCTGAACTACATCAAGCTCGACGGTAATATCGGCTGCATGGTGAACGGCGCGGGCCTTGCCATGGCAACGATGGACGTCATCAAGCTGGCAGGGAGCGAGCCGGCGAACTTCCTGGATGTGGGTGGGGGCGCGACGAAAGAAACGGTGGCGGCCGGCTTCCGGATTCTACTGAAAGATCCGAACGTGAAAGGCATCTTTATCAACATCTTCGGCGGGATTGTTCGTTGTGAACGGATTGCCCATGGCGTCATCGAAGCGGCCAAAGAAGTAAAAATCAGTGTGCCGCTAGTTGTGCGGCTGCAAGGGACGAATGCAGACGAAGGCCGCAAGTTACTGGCCGAGTCCGGCCTCAAGCTTGAGGTCGCCAACGATTTGTGGGAAGCGGCGCAAAAAATTGTGAAGTTGACGGGTAAGGCTGCGTAGCGTGCAGGAGAGGCACAGGGCTAAGCCCCTGTGCTCGCAGACCGCGCACGATCAGAATGTGCTCGGCCAATGCGCGCAGTGGGGGCTCAGCCTCGCGCCTCTCCTGCACGCTAGTTCAAATAGAAGGCCTTCCCCGTTGTGGCCGGGGAAGGAGAAAAGAAGAGGGAACTGTGAGCATTTTAGTGAATAAAAATACGCGGGTGGTGGTGCAGGGGATTACAGGCAAGGAAGGCTCGTTCCATGCGACTCAGTGCAAGGCTTATGGGACGCAGGTTGTTGCGGGTGTGACTCCCGGCAAGGCTGGGCAAGAGGTCGAGGGCATTCCTGTTTTCAATACGGTGCGCGACGCCGTGAAAAAGACTCAGTGCGACACCTCGCTGATCTTTGTTCCCCCGCCGTTTTGCGCCGATGCAATTTTGGAAGCAGCCGATGCCGGAGTGAGGCTGATCATCTGCATTACCGAAGGCATTCCGGTGAACGACATGGTGAAGGTCAAACGCGCGCTCTATGGCCGTGATGTTCGTTTGATCGGACCCAACTGCCCTGGTGTCATCACGGTCGATGAAGCCAAGATCGGGATCATGCCTGGCTTCATCCATAAGAAGGGTGTTGTGGGCGTCGTGTCACGCAGCGGGACCCTGACATACGAAGCGGTGTATCAGCTCACAACAATGGGATTGGGTGAAACGACTTGTGTCGGGATCGGAGGAGATCCGGTCAATGGGACAGGCTTTGTCGATGTGCTGGCGTTGTTCGAGAAAGATCCTGAGACTCAGGCGATCGTGATGATCGGCGAGATCGGCGGCGATGCGGAGGAAAAAGCCGCTGAGTTCATCAAGAAGAATATGAAGAAGCCGGTTGTCAGTTTCGTCGCCGGAATCACGGCTCCTCCGGGCAGACGCATGGGCCATGCCGGCGCCATCATTTCCGGTGGGAAGGGCACGGCAGCGGAGAAGATGAAGAGCTTGGAGGCAGCGGGTGTCCGAGTGGTGAAGAATCCGGCTGAGATCGGCAATGCTGTCAAGGTTGCGCTCGGGCGGTAACTAAGAATCTTATCTCGTTCTTGTCGGACAAATTGCGAAGTGGGGATGTGGTGGTCGATCGATCATCCATCCCCACTTCGTGTTTTTGGCTCAGCTCTGTTTGGTTTCCCCTCCAGGGGTCACAAGTAATTTCCCTTCACCTGCTATGATATTCGTGTTAGGGTGAACGAATGCGAGTATTTCTCATCCACGTTCGCGACCCACAGTTCTACGCCCTTCCCGCTAAAACCCGCGCGAAAAACGGCCGTATCCGGGTCATGGGCTTTCCTCCCATCGGCATCATGTCCCTCTCGTCGGTGCTCAAACAGGCCGGCCACGAGTGTGTGATGTTCGATCAGGCGAACCCCGACACGCCGAACGAAGTGATTCTTGAAGAAATCAATCGGCAACAACCGGTCCTGGTCGGCCTCAGTTTCCTCAGTACCACCAGCTATCCCTACGCGAAGATCCTGGCCCGTCAGATCCGTGCCGCTAACTCGAAGGTCAAGCTGGCCTTCGGCGGTGTGTTTGCGAGTTTGAACGCCGCATTGGTTAAACTGCAGTGCCCTGAAGTGGATTTTATCTGCAAGGGAGATGGCGAACAGTTGCTCCTCGATCTCCTTGAGCGGTTCGATGATCCAGCCGATGTGGCCGGATTGACCTGGGCCAAGGATGGCCATGTCGTCCAGAACTCCGGCCGGCCGATGGAGCGCCATCTCGATCAGTGGCCCTTCCCAGATCGCGAAGGCCTTCCGCTCGACTTTATCGAGTCGATGCCGCTCGACGTGCCTGCGGTGCTCTCGATGGAGCGGTTCACGACGATGCAGACTTCACGCGGCTGTCCGTGGCCCTGTGTGTTCTGCGATATTCCGATCTTCAACGAAGGAAAGTGGCGCGCGCGGAGCGCTCAGCATGTGGTGAGTGAACTCAAGTACCTCGAAGAATGCGGCTACGGGTCTGTCTATTTTGTCGACGACCATTTCCTGCTCCAACCCAAGCGGATCGAGGCGATTTGCCAAGGCGTGATGGATGCGAAACTCTCGATCCAATGGGGCATTGAAGGGCGTGTAGACTCGGTGGCCCAGCATTTGTTTCCTGCCATGGCCAAGGCCCACTGCCGGACAGTCATGTTCGGGATTGAAAGCGGGAGTCAGAAAATCCTCGATCGGCTTAAGAAAGAACAGA
>JBDSDL010000082.1:0-26019 GCA_039920585.1 Nitrospiraceae bacterium
GAATGCCGAGCTCTTCGAAAAAACTACCAGACATGGCCCGGTCATAGTGTTGACCCGTATGGATCAGACGAAAACGCAACAAACCGCCTCGCGCCTCGGCCGCGTTCAGCGCGTCGATAATGGGCGCAATCTTCATGAAATTGGGCCGCGCCCCTGCGATCAAATCAATCCGCTTCATGGTTTGGTCCCGATCAGCATACGCACACTCTGCCCAGCGTACAGGTCCTCTTGTAGGGACACAGCCGCATGAGATGATGGCCGCTCTTGGACTGGGGGATAGACTGCATGCTCAAAGAAAACTTAGCTGATTGGTTTCTATTCCACAACTGAGAAACGTTTTCAAGGTGGCGTTCTCTCTCACAGAAAGCCATACCGCACGGATACACCTGTGTTGCCGATGGACTATCCCCCGCTAACCTCCCTAGTTGTCGTGGGGGTTTGTCAGGGTTTACGCTCAAATTTCCCTGGAATCTCTATGGGTTCAGTGATATTCTGCTCCAAACATGTTGTGGGTAAAACGGGACGTTTCGTGTGTCCCCCTGGATACAGGCGATGAGTCGAGGGCGGTTAACATGGTGCCGACCTGCACGGCGTGGATGTGGATCAGCCGATAAACTTGGCTAAAAGTATGACCGTGGAATGATGAGGCAGAAGGTCGTCATGTCGGAACGTCGTCAAGTCTGACACGGAACCAGACGTTCGACTTAATGACTTGAGGAACGGATTTCTATGAACATTACCAAGCAGGAAGTTGAGAAGGTTGCAAAGCTGGCCAGGTTGGAGTTGACGGATATTGAGAAGGCAGCGTTTACGAAACAGTTGAGCCAGATTCTCACTCATGTGGAGACGTTGAAGCAGTACGACACCGTTGGCGTCGAACCGACGGCTACGGTGCTGGGGCAAGTCAATGTGTTTCGTTCCGACAGTGTGAAGCCATCTCTGTCCGTCGATCGTGGGTTGGCCAATGCGCCGGAGTCGGTCGACGGATTCTTTGTGGTTCCGAAAATTATCGAAGATCGACAACCCCTTTAAGCGAGGTCTGAATGTTCAGGCAAATGTTGCGGTCGAAAATTCATCGCGCCACGGTAACGGAGTCCTGCCTCGACTACGAAGGCAGTCTGACGATCGACGAGGATCTGATGGACGCAGCGGGGATTTTGCCCTACGAGGCGATCGTCTGCTCCAATCTAAATAACGGCGAGCGCTTCATGACCTATGCCATGGCGGGAAAACGCGGCGCGGGCGAGATTATTCTCAATGGGCCGACGGCGCGGAAAGGCGCAGTTCGCGATCAGATTATCATCTTCTGCTACGAGTATTATTCAGATGAGGAAATCAAGCGGCATGCTCCCAAGATCATCCAAGTCGACGGGAAGAACAGAATTGTTGCCGGGAAGATGAAACGCTGATGTCGCTTCACAAGCTCTCGCTCTACGATCTCCATGAAAAGTTTACGGCCGGAGAAGTCACGGCCACAGAGATCGTGCGTGCCTATGGATTACGGATTGGCCAGGTCGAGTCCAAAGTGAAGGCCTACATCACGCAGGCCAAAGATGCGGCGGTTGCGCAAGCCGGCGCGCTCGATGCCTCCTTGAAAGGGTGGCGCAAGACATCGCCGATGATGGGCATGCCGTTGGCGATCAAAGACAATATCTGTACTGAGGGAATGCTTACCACCTGCGCATCCCGCATGCTCGGGAACTTCGTTCCGCCATACGATGCGACGGTGATTGCCAAGCTGCGCGCGCAGGGGTATGTGCTCCTCGGGAAGACCAACCTCGATGAATTTGCGATGGGCTCATCAACCGAAAATTCAGCCGTTGGCCCCAGCCGGAATCCATGGAACTTGCAGTGTGTGCCTGGTGGGTCCAGCGGAGGATCTGCAGCGGCTGTCGCAGCCGACGAATGCGCCGCGGCGTTGGGGTCCGATACCGGCGGATCGATCCGTCAGCCTGCGGCATTCTGCGGGGTGGTGGGTCTCAAGCCGACCTATGGGCGGGTTTCTCGATACGGGTTGATCGCCTTTGCTTCCTCTCTCGATCAAATCGGGCCGATCACAAAAGATGTGAGGGACGCCGCGTTCCTCCTCGGAGCCATTGCCGGCCACGATCCGTTAGACTCGACATCGGCCGATGTTCCGGTGCCGGACTATCTGAAGGCGCTCAAGAAGAAAGATCTCAAGAAGCTGAAAGTCGGCGTGCCGGTCGAGTTCTTTGCGGAGGGGCTTGATGCGGAAGTCGAGCAGGCGGTGCGGGCAGCAATTGAAGAATTGAAAAGCTTGGGTGGGGAGATCAAGGAAATTCAGCTGCCGAGGACAGACGCGGCGGTCGCCATCTACTATGTGATTGCTACGGCCGAAGCCAGCTCAAACCTGGCCCGATATGACGGGGGGAAGTTTGGTCTTCGTGCCAAAGAGACCAAAGACCTGCTCGAGTTGTATATGAAGACGCGGCAGGAAGGGTTCGGGCCGGAAGTGAAGCGCCGGATCATGCTAGGGACGTACGTTCTCAGTGCGGGGTATTATGATGCCTATTACGGCAAGGCGCAGGCGGTGCGAACCTTGGTTCGCCAAGACTTCGAGGCGGCATTTCGGGATGTCGACCTCATCGTGACGCCCGTGACACCCACGCCGGCTTTCAAGTTTGGAGCGAAGGGCGACAACCCGCTCCAGATGTACCTGTCTGACATTTTCACCATTTCGGCCAACCTCGCCGGTGTGCCGGCGATTTCGTTGCCCTGCGGATTCAGCCTGGATGGACTTCCCATCGGATTGCAGCTGATAGGCCGCCCCTTTGAGGAAGAGACACTCTTGCGAGCGGCCCATGCTTACGAACAGAGCACGCAATGGCGAGCGAAGAAACCGATGATACGGTGACTCGTAAGACGTGAAACGTGAAAGGTGAAACGCAAGATTGAGGTAGGGACGCTGGTTTTGTTCTTCTACGTTTCACGCGATGTGGAGGTTCTATGACAATCGTCGAAATGGCTGCGATTCTTGTAGCTGTCGCGTTTGCGCTGCTGGTGGGCTATCTCGTGCCGGTGCTGATTCAAGTTCGCAAGACCGTGGCGGAGTCTGAACAGCTTCTGGCTAAAATGAACCACGACTTGCCGCCATTGATCGGCGAGCTTCGGGCGGTGAGTCACAATTTGAACGATCTGACCGAACAAGCCCGTGGGGGAGTTCAACATGCTGCCGCCCTCTTGCACGCGGTCGGGGAAGTGGGAGAATCGGTTCAGCATGTGCACGATGTTGTGAAGGGTTCGAGCGGATCGATGTTGACCAATGTGGCGAGTGTGGTCGCGGGATTGAAAGCCGCAACCCAAGTCATGAAGGAACGGTTTCGAGAAGAAGGAGGGCATCACAATGGCGGATGATCGAGGTTCCTCATCAGCAGGGGTCTTGCTTGCATTCTTGAGCGGCGCGGCGTTAGGCGCGGTAGCGGCACTATTGCTGGCTCCGCAGACCGGACGCGAGTCGCGTGAGCAGTTGCGTGGGTATGCCCGTCGCGCAGAAGGTGATCTGCGGGATCTGGCAGGTCGCGCAGGCGAAGTGCTGGAAGAAGCCGTGGGAGAGGGGAAGGAATTTGTGGACTCGAAGAAAGCGATCCTGCGTGAAGCGTTTGATGCCGGTCGTGAGGCGATGCGGCACGAGCGTGACCGGCTGCATGAGGAAGACCGCGGCTAAGCGATGATCTACGAAGTCGTCATTGGCGTGGAAGTGCACGCGCAGCTGCGGACGAAGTCCAAGCTGTTTTGCGGTTGTGGGACGGTGTTCGGGCTCGCGGCCAATAGCCAGACCTGTCCGTTGTGTTTGGGGCTTCCCGGCTCGTTGCCGGTGCTCAACCAGGCGGCGATGGAGATGGCGGTGCGTGCCGGGCTGGCTCTGAATTGCACGATTGCAGCGGACAATCTTTTTGCACGCAAGAACTACTTCTATCCTGATCTGCCCAAAGGCTACCAGATTTCGCAATACGAGGCGCCGATCTGCGAGCATGGCTGGATCGAGATTGCAGGGAGCGAAGGCAAACGGCGCATCCGTATCCGTCGCGCCCATCTGGAAGAAGACGCGGGAAAGAGCATTCACGTTGCCGGCACCAACGGGAGCCGCGTCGATTTGAATCGGGCGGGAACCCCGCTGCTAGAAATTGTGACGGAGCCGGATCTGCGGTCGGCCGATGAAGTCGTGGCCTATTTGAAGGGCCTCCGTGATGTGCTCATGTATCTCGAGGTCTGCGACGGCAATATGGATGAAGGGAGTTTCCGCTGCGAGCCGAATCTCTCGCTCCGTCCGTTGGGTCAGAAGGAATTTGGGACCAAGGTCGAACTCAAGAACATCAATTCGTTCAAGTTCGTCAAGGATGCCATCGAGTACGAGATCAAGCGCCAGACGAAGGTGTTGAGCGAGGGCGGCAAGATTAACCAGGAGACCCGGCTCTGGAATCTCGACCGAGGCGAGACGGCGGTGATGCGCTCCAAAGAGGAGGCGCATGACTATCGCTATTTTCCCGACCCCGATCTGGTGCCGCTCAAGCTGGAGAAGGAATGGATCGAGGGATGTCGCAAACAGGTGACTGAGTTGCCTGCAGCCAGGCTGCAGCGATTTATCAGTGAGTGGGCGCTGTCTGAGTACGATGCCGGCGTGTTGACGGCGTCGAAGGCAGTGGCCGACTACTTCGAATCCTGTGTAAAACTGTTCAACCAGCCCAAGACGGTGAGTAATTGGGTGATGGGCGAACTCACCAGAGAGCTGAATAACTCAGGGGCCGACGCGAGTGCCTCTCCGGTTTCACCAGAACGGCTCGTGAGTCTTCTTCAATTGGTTGAGCAAGAGACGATCAGTTTGAAAGTCGCGCGCGAGATCTTCCCCGAGGTCTACAGCAGCGGGAAGACTCCGGAACAGATCGTCCAAGAGAAGGGGCTGATGCAAGTTTCCGACGAAGGGGCGCTCGATACGATCATCGACGAAGTCCTCGCGAAGAATCCGACACAGGTGGCGCAGTTCAAAGAAGGTAAACAGCAGGTGCTTGGATTCTTAGTTGGGCAGGTGATGAAGGCGAGCGGTGGAAAGGCGAATCCGGGGAAGGTGAATGAGTTATTGAGAAAGAAACTGGGATAAAGCGGTGAAGATGTGACAAGGGTCAGGCAGGCTGCTCAAAAAGGCAGCCAACGAGGCCGCAGGGGAGAGAAAACCGGAGGCGTACCCTCTGGGGCGCACGGTGCGACGAATAAGGAGCAGCACGTCTGTGCGCGCCGCCGAGTCGGTGAGGCGGCCGGGTCTCCGTTGAGGATTTTGTCGAACCGAGAACGAAGATCGGGAAAAGGTGCGTCTTGGCGCGCCGGGGCTGGGCGGGTGGAATGTTGTCTTTTTCAGCAGCCTGAGGGGGAAGTATGAGCGCGATTCGCGAGATCAAAGGCCGGCAGATATTGGACTCACGAGGGAATCCGACGATCGAGGCGGAGGTCACGCTGGAGAGTGGAGCGCATGGGCGGGCGGCGGTGCCGTCCGGGGCGTCGACCGGCGAGAAGGAAGCGATCGAACTGCGCGACGGCGACAAGAAGCGCTGGATGGGGAAAGGCGTCTCGAAGGCCGTGGCCAATATTAGCAAGCTAATTACGCCGGAGCTGTTAGGGATGGAAGCGTTCGACCAAGTTGGCATCGACCAGGCGATGATCGATCTGGATGGCACGAAAACGAAGGGCAAGCTCGGCGCCAACGCCATTCTCGGTGTATCGTTGGCCGTGGCGAAGGCGGCAGCGGCAGAAACAGGCCAGCCGCTCTATCGATATCTTGGCGGGACGAATGCGCGAGTGCTGCCGGTGCCGCTCATGAATATCATCAACGGCGGGGCTCATGCCGACAATCGGTTGGACTTGCAAGAATTCATGATCATGCCGGTGGGGGCGGCCAGTTTTAGCGAGGCGTTCCGGATGGCGACGGAGGTGTTCCATACATTGAAGGCGTTGTTGAAGAAGAAGGGCCTCAACACGGCGGTGGGCGATGAAGGTGGCTTTGCTCCGGATCTTCAATCGAATGAAGAGGCGCTCAGTCTGATCATGCAGGCGATCGAGGAGGCCGGCTACAAACCGGGGCGCGATATTGCCCTCGCATTGGACTGTGCGGCCAGTGAACTCTATGAGAAGGGCCGGTATCGTCTTGAAGCCGAAAAGAATCCTGAGCGCTCCTCGGAGGAGATGATCCGTTACTATGAGAAGCTTGTGGATCGATACCCGATTCTCTCCATCGAGGATGGCTTGAGCGAGTTGGATTGGAAGGGCTGGAAGATGATGACGGAGAAGTTGGGTAAGCGAGTTCAATTGGTCGGCGACGACATCTTCGTGACCAATGTGGAAATCTTTGCCAAAGGGATCAAGGAAGGGATCGCGAATTCCATTCTGATCAAGCTCAACCAAATCGGCACGTTGACAGAAACGCTGGAGGCGATTGAGCTGGCAAAACGATCCGGCTATACGGCGATCATCTCGCATCGATCCGGTGAAACGGAGGATACGACGATTGCGGACGTGGCAGTTGCGACCAATAGCGGGCTCATCAAGACCGGGTCGTTGTCCCGAACAGATCGTGTGGCCAAGTATAATCAGCTGCTCAGGATCGAAGAAGAACTAGGTCCGAATGCTGTCTATCGGGGTCATGAGGCGGTATCGGGGTGATCTGACGGCGAGCGAGCGACGATGATCATTAAGCGGAATAGGGGACGGCAGTGGCTCGATTGGCAGCGCCGCATGGTGACGGGCGCACACTATATTGGAGTGGCCGTGTGTCTGCTCACGCTCATCGTCTTGGTCTTTGGCGACATGGGTCTGCCGCGCTACTTTTCCATGCGCGAGCAAGTCCAACAGCTGGACATCGACCTTCAAGAGCTGCAACGGACGACCCGCACGCTTCGGGAGGGCATCGATGGCTTGGAGCACGATCCTGCGAAAGTCGAACGGTTGGCGCGAGAGCAGCTCGGCTACGTGCGTAAAGGTGAAACCGTGTATCAATTGGTTCCCTCGCCATCACAGGAGCGGCCACGTCCGTAACACCATGAAGTTTGGCACTGTGGCGATTATCGGACGACCCAACGTTGGCAAGTCGACATTGCTTAATCGGTTGCTGGAGCAGAAGATTGCGATCGTCTCGGACAAGCCACAAACGACGAGGACGAGAATTTTGGGGGTCGTGCATGCACCGGGTGCGCAGATTGCCTTGCTCGATACGCCGGGGTTACACAAGCCACAACATTTGCTCAATCGTCGGATGGTTCGCACCACGGTTGACGTGCTGGAAGAAGCGGATATTTTGTACGTGTTGATGGACACGACGAGTTCCCCTGGCCCCGGCGATCTCTTGGTTCTCGACCATGTGAAAGGGGCGGTCAGGAAGCGTCCACGCCCAGTCATTCTCGTGTTGAACAAGGTGGATCTGGTCAATAAGCTCAAGTTGTTGCCGGTGATGGAAACGTACGCCAGACTGTTCGCTTGGACAGACGTGGTGCCGGTATCGGCTGAAACCGGCGATAATGTCGATCGATTGCTGTCGGTGACCGTGGCCCATCTTTTGGAAGGGGATGCAGCCTATGATACAGACACCGTCACCGATCAGTCCATGAGAACTTTGGCGGCCGAAATGATTCGCGAGAAGATTTTGCTTCAGACATATGAAGAAGTGCCCTACTCGGTTGCCGTAGAGATCGACGAGTTTGTCGAGGAGGGGAAGCTGGCCCGCATCAGCGCGACGGTGCTGGTCGAACGAGAATCGCATAAGGCGATCGTGATCGGGAAGCACGGAGAGAGGCTTAAGCAGGTCGGGACCGATGCGCGGCGTGATATGGAGCAGATCTTTGGGATGAAAGTGTTTCTGCAGTTGTGGGTGAAAGTGCGGGAGGCGTGGCGAGAAGATGCGCATGCCCTCACCGAATTAGGCTATTAGCAGGATGCTGAAGAAGTCCGCCAGCAGAAGAAGGCCGTTATTTTGCTTTGGTTGTAGACTTAATGACGTTCGACGTTCAGACTTTTAGACCTGGTGTAACGATGCAGCCGACGGAACGTATGACAGAACTGAATCCAGGGGATCCGCGCCCTCGTCCAGGGGATAAAGATATCCTTCGTGATGCGTTGCGCGATCAGGTGGATCAAGGCCGGACCAAGTTCGACATCGTACTGTTGTCGGTGCAACGGCTGTTGCACCGGGGCGCCATCACTAATCTTGCGAAGATGCTGGGCCGGATGCATCAGGCCGACGTGGCGCAAGTGATCATGCATCTGTCGTCCCCCAAAGAAAAGCGGGAAGTTTTCGAACTGGTGCGAGGCGAGTCGAAGCGCGGACAAGTGCTGAGCGAGCTCGACAGCGATAGTATCAATCAGGTGCTGGCGGACCTACTGCACGCGGATATCGCCTGGCTGATCAAAGATCTCGGTCCCGACGACGTGGCCTACCTCCTCGGTGTTCTGCCGGAAGAACGGGCCAAAGAGATTCTCTCGCTGATGCGGGCGGAGGACTCTACCGAAGTTGCCGATCTCTTGAAGTATCCGAAGGATACAGCCGGCGGCATCATGACGACGGAGTTCTTCGCGCTCCCGGAAGATGCGACGGCGCAAGACGCCATCCGACGTCTTCAGTTGGCGACGGATGCTGAAATGGTGTTCTATATTTATGTGACCGATAAGGATGAGCGCTTGGTTGGGGTGCTTTCTCTGCGGCAGTTGCTGACGGTCCCTCCCGTCACGCCGCTGAAAAACATCGCCACGCGCGATGTGATCAGCGTGACGATCGATATGGACCAGGAGGAAGTCGCCCGTCAGGTGGCGAGTTATAACTTGCTCGCGATCCCGGTCATCGACAGCGATAACAGATTGGTCGGCATTATCACGGTCGACGACGTCGTGGACGTGATCCGTGAAGAAGCGACTGAAGATATGCTCAAGATGGCCGGCGCGATCGAAGAGGACTCGGTTTCGAAGTCTTCCTGCGTGGCGTCGGCAAAGCATCGGCTCCCGTGGCTCTTTACGAATCTCGTCGGCAGTCTGTTGTCGGGGGCGATTTTGTGGGAGTTCCGGTACACGATTCAGGAAGTGGTCGCCATCGTCAGTTTTATTCCGGTTATTGCCGCCATGGGTGGAAACGTAGGTCTCCAGTCCTCAACCCTCATTATCCGCGGATTGGCGACAGGACTGATCGAGCTGACGGATGTGCGTTCCGTGTTTTTCAGGGAAATCAAGGTCGGATTGCTGATGGGGCTTGCCTGCGGCGTGATTCTCACGCTCGTCGGCTGGATTTGGCATCAAGAGTTTCTGGGTATGGTCGTGGGGCTGTCGTTGATTATCGCGTTCATGGTCTCAACCAGCATGGCGACGTTCATGCCGATCCTGCTGAAACGGATGAAGATAGATCCTGCCGTTGCGGCCGGTCCCTTTGTGACGACGGCCAATGACATCACGGGCATTACCATCTATCTTTCCCTGGCCACCGTGTTCATGGAATACCTCCGCTAACAGGAACTATAAAACGTGAGGCGGGAAACCTGGCTAGTATCTTTTGTTTATTTGGTCTGTTTGCTTGAACTAGACTAACCAGATGAACAAAACAAACCAAATAAACCAGATCAACTCGTCACGCCAGTCTCACGGATATCCCCCATGCCGATGATCAAGACAGCAGCTATCACGCTGAAGAGTCGAAAGTGGGGCGATGCGGATCGTATCGTGACTTTCTATACCAAGGAGATGGGAAAGGTTCGTGCGGTGGCGCGGGGGGCTCGTCGGATGAAGAGCCGCCTTGGGGCATCGCTCGAACCGCTCACCATCTGCCATCTGAACCTATTCGAAAAATCAGGCGATTCGCTCTATCGAGTGTCTCAAGTCGATCTCGTGGAGCCGTTCATGCGGTTTCGCGAAGACTTGACGCTGATGACCGCTGCCGCGCGGATGGTCAATGTGGTGGGTGCGGTGACGCCGGATGGGGATCCGGACCCGCAGCTCTTCGAGACGCTCGAACTGGGCTTGCGTACATTGGTCATGAGCCAGGACCCGGCGTTGACGGCGCTGCTATTTCAGATTCGCCTGCTGGGCCTTATCGGGTTTCGCCCTCAGACCGACCACTGTGCCGCCTGCGGCAAGGGCCGGTTGATGGGAGAATCGCAGTTTTCGCCTCTGTCAGGCGGCCTGGTCTGTACGGTCTGTGCCGCGCGCCAAGCCTTCCGCTGTTTGCCGCTCTCACGAGGAAGCCTGGCATTTCTTCAGCAAGCGTTGAGACTTTCGCCCTCCGTGGTCGATCGTTTGAAAGCCGCCGGGCAAATTCGGCACGAGGTGGAAGACGCGATTGAGGGGTATGTCACTGTTGTCGCAGGTAGACAACTGCCCCCTGTGAATTTTCTATCGTATCCGTCGTGAGAAGTTGCACTCGAGACTGGCGGGATGGGCGAGGAAGTTCTGAGTCTGGGTTCTGAGCTAGAGGTGGATAGGGAAGGTCGGAGGTCGAAGTTCCAAACACTTCAGCCTTCAGCCTGAACACTTGGTAGGTACGTCGCAAGAAGGAATCCGTGGATATGACAGAGATGGTATGTGAACCGAGAGACATGGCCTGGATTGAGAAGGGGGTGTTGGGCATCGAATGGAACGATGGGCACAAGGCAATCTATCCAGTAAGGTATCTCCGCCAACAATGTCCCTGCGCAGCCTGCGTGGACGAGTGGTCTGGCGCACGGCGTTTGCAGCCGGACGATGTGCCCCTCTTGATCATGTTGCAGGATGTACAGCCAGTCGGACGGTATGCGCTGCAATTCACATGGAGCGATGGCCATGATACCGGTATTTATTCCTATGCCCTTCTTCGGCGGCTCTGCCAGTGTGATGTTTGCCAGCCTGTGAAGCCTGTTGAAACGAGGAGCCGACGCCTGTTGTGAAAAAGCTCGTGGATATGATGAGACTAACTCGGTACGGCTCTCAGTGGTTCATGAACCTTGATTGTCTGAGGCGCTCTAGATGGGCCGGTGTGTTTGTTGCGGTTGCTGTTGGGTTTCTTCTTAGTTGCAGCGGGATGCCTTCGTTGGAAGAGCAGGAGCTCCACGTGCGCGCAAACAAGTTGGTGCTCAATCAATTGACCCCTCCTGCGTTTGTGAGGGCATGGGGGGCGCCGGCATATCAACATGCCGAGTTCATGCAGTTCTTCGGCATGAAAGACGACGAACTGATTCCACGGTCGAGACTGGCAAGTGGGGAGCCGCCGCGAGGGTGGGAGGTCCGTATTGAGGCCGGCGACGCGCTGTTTCTGGCTTATCCGGATCATGGATGGCTAGTAGTGTTTTTCGAGGAACGGCTTGTCTATCGTGAAAAGCTGACCTCGGCGAAACTTCATGAACTGGGGCGCAGTTGGCAGCACGAAGAGAAGTTTCGTTCCAGGTTTGAAGTGCCGGTCGTTCCATAATGTGATGCGTGTTGTAGGCCTTCCGTGACCCAGCATCCTCTCAATCTTCTCATGGTCTCCTCCGAAGCGGTCCCCTACGCCAAGACCGGCGGGCTTGCCGACGTCGCTGGCGCGCTGCCTCTTGCGTTGGCGAAGCTTGGCCATGATGTCATCCTCCTGCTCCCACGCTACCGCTGCGTGAGTGAGTCAAGCCGATCCTTCCGTTCTGTTTGCCGGCTGAATGTGCCGACACCTCAGGGACGTATCGACACGCTGATTGAAGAAGATGTTATTCCCGTTGGCGAAGGTGATCGCCGGATGCGAGTGTGGACGATTCAGCACGAAGGCTTCTTCGACCGGCTGGGGATGTATCAAGACCACGGTATCGATTACCCCGATAATCTCGACCGGTTTACCTTCTTCTGCCGTGCGACGATCGAGGTGATGGCGTATCTCCGAACCGCGTGCCGATGGAAGACCGATATCCTCCATCTGCATGATTGGCAGACAGCGTTGTGCGCGGTCTATCTCAACACCGTCGATCGAGATCGGCCGGAGATACAGAGAGCGAGCACCGTACTGACGTTGCACAATGTGGGATATCAAGGTCTCTTTCCCGGAGAGCAATTCGAGAAATTGGGTCTGCCCCCGACGCTATTTACTCCGGCGGGTCTTGAGTATTATGGCTTGGTAAATCTGCTCAAGGGGGGAATTGTGTTTGCGGATTATGTCACGACGGTCAGCCCTACCTACGCGCGAGAAATTCTCACACCCGAATTCGGTTTTGGACTTGAGGGCGTGTTACGCAACCGTGTGGACCGGCTCCTGGGCATTCTGAACGGGATCGATATCGATCGATGGAATCCGGAAACCGATTCCTATCTGTCGGCCAACTATTCAGCCATTGACCGTTCAGGGAAACTGGCATGCAAACAGGCGCTTCAACGGGAGTTTCAGTTGCCGGAAACATCGGTTCCGCTTCTTGGCGTCATTGCACGTCTGACCTCGCAGAAGGGACTAGATCTTGTAGCGGATATTATTCCGCAACTGATGGCGATGGATCTGCAGTTGGTAATGCTGGGAACTGGCGAGCCGGAGCTCGAAGCCAAGTTCAAGATGCTTCAGGCACGTTATCCGCATCGCATGGGACTTCGTATCGGCTTCGACGAAGGACTCGCTCACCGTATCGAAGGTGGAGCAGATCTGTTTGTAATGCCGTCGAGGTATGAGCCCTGTGGCTTGAGTCAGCTCTACAGTCTCCGCTATGGAGCAGTCCCCGTAGTGAGAAAAACCGGAGGGTTGGCAGATACGGTCCTGCCTCTGACCGCGCAAGCTCGGGAAACGGGGCAGGCAACTGGCTTTCATGTTGGAGAGGATACAGCAGAGGCTCTTCTGGTTATGTTACGCCTAGCTGTGGAGGTGTATCAGGATCGATCGATGTGGGATCAGCTGGTTGAGGCAGGGATGACTACGGATGTGTCGTGGGCTCGCTCAGCGAATGCCTATGACCGGCTGTTTGTGTCGTTAGTAAGGCGAGAGAAGCCGGATTCTTCGTAATGGCTCACGAGTAGAATACGTGTGGGTGAGGTGTATCGTGAGGAGATGGAAAAAGAAGCGAGGCTAACCGGTTAAGGGAGGTTGAGTGTAACCTCAAAAATGTTCGTCTCAAGCTTCGAAAGCAAAGTTTTCGCCTGTAGGGTGTAGTAGGCATACTCAGATTGGGGCTGGTAGCTCAGGATGGCCTGGAGAAGATCTTTGGCAAGGCTCAGTTTCCCTGCTTCCATTGCAGCGGAGCCTGCCCGCAAGGAACAGGCGGCAGCCATCGCTTTCACATCCACTGCAAGTCGGGCTGCAGGGGCCGACACGAACTTTTCAAGCTTGTCTGATAGGGGGAGAACAAAACCTTCTTCCTGGGTGAGCGAGCGATTGGCGGCGTTTGTCAGGATCAACGCGACCTCTCTCAGTTGGTCGATATCGGTGGTGGCTTGGCAATGAGAGTAGCTATGCCAAAGGCTCATGAAGCTACCGTTGTCGATCTCAGCCGCTTGGACTGGTTGACTAGTCTGAAGCCCAGCCATTGAAATCAAGATACTCACTAATATCAAGCGAAGGTTCTTCATGCTACCTCAGGTTTTGTCTTGTCCTACCTTGCCACTTCCATAGAAATCGATTTGGTTTCACTAAAGGTACAATGCAATCAATAGACCAAAGTCATGTAGCGTAAGGTATTGATTTACAATGATAAAAGCAACTATTCGGAAACAGTCCCTGTGTTGCAGATAACGCACTATGGTATTTTTGATACGGATACTGTGGCGGATTACGAATTGAAGATGTGAACGAGGATTCCTGTCCTGGTCGTGGAATTAGTCTTTCTCATGATGTGCTTGATGTGTTCTTTCACGGTCTGTTCAGTAATCTGAAGGGCGTTTGCGATTTCTTTGTTGGTCCACCCCTTTGCCAGGTGCTCAATGACGGATTGTTCGCGATTGGTTAATTGAAACTTTTCCTTGGCTTGATCGGTATTAAGCTGTTGTCGTCGCGCTAACTCCTCCAGTGTGACCACGAGTCTCGCATATTGGATTCCCCCTCGATCCGGTAGGCCGAACCCCCGCAACAGGATTGGTTTTTCAGGATTACCTGCCACACGCTTGATCTCGAATTGTTCCCAGTCTTTTGCTTCAGTGCGAACATGGAGGGCTTTGATGATTTCTCCGCAGAGTTCTGTGAGCGCAGTCGGCAGGACTCCATGGGCAGATTTCAAGCTCCCTCCACCATGTTCTGCCGCATTAATCTGCTTTGACAGCTCTGAGGCTTGACGATTCATGTGGAGGAGTTGCATGGAGGCCGAGAGGACAACAATCCCTGAGCCTACGCGCTGATCGGCGAGAGTGTCTGTTGGGTCTACGGGGTTCGATGAATCAATCATGGATGGAAGAATGCTTTCGAAGTCGGTACAAGAACAATTCTCGACAATCCAATAGGTTCTGTTACGGTAGCACAGAGACATGAGGAACGGAACTCTAGAGTGGAAATAGTACCTAACCCTTTTGGGGGAGTCAACACCCACCTTTGGAGTAACGAGGCCTACATCGTCGGTATTGTCCCGGTTGTTCGTCCCGTCTATAGTCCACAACAAGGAATGGGAAGGAACAGGTGGGTAAGGGGCTTGGTTGTTTGGGTTCAGTATTTATTTCGAGAGAAAACATGACGTGATACCCAACGGAAAATTCTGAACCGTCGTGAAGCTGAAGACGGAGATGTTTCCACACAGAGGAGGGGCGACGTGGCACAGACAGAGTGGGAGTGGCCGATGACAGATAGTCAGAAAAGTCATAGTGAGCGGGCGGCGTTGTTGAGACCGATACTGTATGAGATGACAACACCGGTAGAAGCGCAGGCTGCGTCAACCCACAGTGGGAAAGCGCTCTCTCTGAACATCAGCAGCGGGGGAATGTTGGTCTTGATGGATCAGGCTCCGGATGTTGAGCAGGTCTTAAAGGTCTATGTGCCCACTCCGATCACCCGCGCTGAAACGCCGACTCTGGCTGAAGTTCGGTGGACCAGAAAGCTGCCGTTTAGTCGCCAAAATGGTGAGGGCGCCTATTTTGTCGGATTAAAATTCATGTTTTAGAGGAAAGGTTGTCACCGCTTTTCCCTACTTCCATACCGTTTACTTGTTCCTCTCGCTTGGACGCATGATTTACACATCCAATATTATAATGTGTCGACCTTCGATACGGACCCGTCTGACCCTCAACCAGAAGGTGTCAAACGGAGTACATTAAAGAGGGGAGGAATCTATGAAGGCGGTCATTCTTGCTGGCGGGTTGGGAACTCGTCTTTCGGAAGAAACGAATTTACGCCCCAAACCGATGGTCGAAATTGGTGGGAGGCCGATTTTGTGGCACATCATGAAGATCTATTCCGCTCACGGGATCAAGGAGTTCATCGTAGCCCTCGGCTACAAGGGAGAAATGATCAAGGAGTATTTCTTGAATTTCTACGCATTTAATAAGGATATTTCAGTAGATTTGGATAGTGGCAAGACGACGATCCACAACGGCAAACAACACGAAGATTGGAAGGTGCATCTCGTCGATACCGGCCTCCATACCCAGACGGGAGGTCGTCTCAAGCGGCTCAAGAAATGGCTCGAGAAAGACGAATCGTTTCTTTTCACCTATGGTGATGGTGTGGCTGATCTTGACGTGCAGTCCGCCATCAAGTTTCACCAAGCACATGGCAAATTGGCAACGGTCACGTCAGTCCGTCCCCCAGCCCGGTTCGGCCGCATTGCCTTTGATGGAGACCGAATCAATGATTTCAGCGAAAAACCCCAGTCTGGCGAAGGATGGATCAACGGCGGTTTCTTCGTCTTGAATCAAAAGGCCATCGAGTTTATCGAGGATGATCAGACCTCGTGGGAGGGCGAGCCGCTTCAGCGGCTGGCGCAAGCCGGGGAACTCGTTGGTTATCGACACGATGGTTTCTGGTCCTGCATGGATACGCTCCGAGAGAAACAATACCTTGAGGAGCTGTGGGCAGCCGGTCGCGCGCCGTGGAGGCTATGGCGGGATCACCCCTAAATCACTCATGAGCCGTACGGAGCGAGAAGGAGCTGAACATGTTTTGGTCAGATAAGCGTGTGTTTGTCACGGGTGCTACCGGAATGGTCGGAGCCTGGCTGGTGAAGGATCTGCTTGCGCAGGGGGCGTATGTGGTGACCCTTGTTCGTGATGCGGATCCACAGTCTGAATTGTTCCGCAACAAGACGATTGACAAGGTGACGGTCGTCAATGGGGCGTTGGAAGATCTATGGGCATTGGAACGTGCCATTAATGAGCACGAGGTGGATACCGTCTTCCACCTTGGAGCGCAAACCATCGTTGGTACGGCGCGGCGGTTCCCGTTTCAGACCTTCGAAGCCAACGTGCGCGGAACATACAACCTCCTGGAAGCGTGCCGACTCCATCAATCCTTCGTAAAACGGGTTGTGGTTGCCTCCAGCGACAAAGCCTATGGAGATCAGGTTGATTTGCCGTATACGGAGGAAACCAGACTTCAGGGCCGATACCCCTATGATGTCTCAAAAAGCTGTAGCGACCTGATTACACAGTCCTACTTCCATACGTACACTCTTCCAGTTGCCATTGCACGGTGTGGCAACATCTATGGCGGCGGAGACTTGAATTGGAGTCGCGTGGTGCCAGGAACCATTCGCTCCATCATGAAAGGAGAGCGGCCGATTATTCGGAGTGACGGGACGTTCATTAGGGACTACATCTATGTGAAGGACGCGGCGCGGGCATATTTGCAGCTTGCAGAACACCTGGAAGATGGTGCGGTAGAAGGCCAGGCGTTCAATTTCAGCGTAGGGAAGCCGATGACTGTGCTGGAGATAGTTGGGATGATTCAGAAACTGATGCAGGCAGAGCATCTGCAACCGGTCATCCAAAATACGGCCAAAGGTGAGATCCTAAGTCAATATCTCTCGTCGGAGAAGGCCGGACGACAGCTGAAATGGGAGCCATCTTACGGCTTGGAAGAAGGGCTGGAAGAGACGATCAATTGGTACCGGGAGTTCTTGGGATGAGGCCTGGTTAGGGTTTCGTGTTGGTGCGAAGGGCGACGAGCAGTGAATCTGAGCCCGCGCTAGAAAGGATGAACATGAGTGCGCTACACTGCCGATTCTGCGGCGAGAAATTGGAACAGACCTTCGCGGATCTTGGCGTCTCGCCACTGGCCAACTCGTACGTGAAGCCGGATCGGCTGGATCACATGGAACCGTTCTATCCACTCCATGTGAGGGTATGTGCTCGGTGTTTCTTGGTTCAGCTTCCTCAGCTGGCTACGAGAGAAGAAATTTTTGAGGAGTACGCGTATTTTTCCTCTTATTCTGATTCGTGGCTGGAGCACTGCCGTGCCTATGTCAACATGATGATCGACCGATTTGGCCTCCGCAAGGAGAGTCGTGTGGTCGAGTTGGCAAGTAACGATGGATATCTCCTCCAGTATTTCGTGCAGCGCCAGATCCCGGTTCTCGGCATTGAGCCTGCGGCCAATGTGGCCGAAGTGGCAAGGAAGCGCGGAATCAATACCACGGTCGCATTCTTTGGTGAGAAGACGGCTCGACAACTGGCTCAAGATGGTTGGTCAGCCGACCTGATTGTCGGGAATAACGTTCTGGCTCATGTTCCTGATATCAACGACTTCGTTGAGGGTATTCGGCTTCTTTTGAAGCCTACAGGAGTTGTGACCATCGAGTTTCCTCACGTACTGAGGCTCATGCTTGAAAATCAATTCGATACCATCTATCACGAGCATTTCTCTTACTTCTCCTTCACGACGGTTGAACGAGTCTTTGCCAAGCACGAAATGAAGTTGTTTGATGTCCAAGAGTTGCCAACACATGGGGGTTCCCTTCGAGTCTTTGCTGCTCACGTAACGGATGTTTTAAAGGTCCAGACTGAGGCTGTGCGAGAGCTGAGGCAGCGCGAAGAAAAAGCGGGCCTTCTCACGTTGGCTCCCTATCTGGCCTTCAATCCGCGGGTTGTTCAAACGAAGCGACGGCTGCTGCAGTTTCTGATCGAAGCCAAAGAACGTGGGAAGAGCATTGCTGGCTATGGTGCCCCTGCGAAGGGAAACACGCTGCTGAACTATTGTGGCGTCAGTACCGATTTTCTCGACTATACGGTGGATCGGAATCCTGTCAAGCAGGGGCAATTCTTGCCCGGTGTCCACATTCCGATTTATGCGCCCAATATGATTCAGCAAACAAAGCCTGATTTTTTGTTAATTCTGCCATGGAACATCAAAGATGAGGTCATGCAGCAGGTGGCGTTCATCCGGGAGTGGGGAGGGAAGTTCGTGGTTCCGATTCCGGAAGTAAGAGTGTATCCATGATCTTCTCCGAAATTATTCTCAAAGGCGCGTTCGTGATTGAGCCAGAATTGGTGAAAGACGAGCGGGGGATGTTTGCGAGGACCTGGTGTCAAAAAGAGTTCGAGGCACAGGGGCTCAAGGTCACGTGGGTTCAAAGTAGTATCTCGGTGAACAGCCGCAAAGGGACGTTGCGGGGTATGCACTATCAAGTCGACCCGCACGAAGAAGTGAAACTTGTACGTTGTACGATGGGAGCGATCTACGATGTGATCGTCGACTTGCGACCGGCGTCACCGACATATTGCCATCACGTCGGTGTGATGCTGTCGGCTGAGAATCGTCGGATGCTCTACATGCCAGAGCGGTTTGCCCACGGGTTCCTGTCACTCGAAGACAATAGTGAAGTGTCCTACCACATGTCTGAGTTCTATGCACCGGCAAGCGCACGTGGGTTCCGATGGGATGATGGGAGCTTCAGACTTGAATGGCCCGAAGCGATCACGGTTATCTCGGAGAAGGATCGAACCTGGCCTGCATTTCTTCCTGAACGCGGAACACGCCCATGAGCGCTGACGAGTTACTCAAGACACTTGGTTGTCAAGATTCTGGGAAAGCGCTGTACGATTTCGTAGAAGAGCTCTATCCATTGTGCCGAAGTATTACCGGCGAAGGAGTTCGTGAAACTCTCCGCTTGGTTCAGAAGCGAATTCCCCTCGATATTCACGAAGTAGCAAGTGGAACGCAGGTGTTCGATTGGACAATTCCTCTTGAATGGAACATTCGGGACGCGTACGTCAAGAACCGGGCAGGCGAACGGGTGATTGATTTTAAGGTCTCCAACCTCCATGTGGTCAATTACAGTCAGCCTATTCGGAAATTGATGAAGTTGGAGGAGTTGAAGCCGCACCTCCATACACTTAATGAACATCCAGACTGGGTTCCATATCGCACATCCTATTATAAGGACAACTGGGGATTCTGCTTGAGCCAAAAGCAGTTGTCGCAGATGGCGGATGAGGAGTACGAGGTCTGTATCGATTCAAGTCTCACACAAGGGGCGCTGACCTATGGAGAGTGCTATTTACCCGGGGCTTCAACCGACGAAGTCCTGATCTCTTGTCATGTCTGTCATCCAAGCCTGTGCAACGATAATCTCTCCGGGATTGCGGTGGCGACCTTCTTGGCATTGAATCTTGCCGAGCAAGATCGGCGCTATTCGTATCGCCTGTTGTTTATTCCAGGAACCATCGGGTCGATCACCTGGCTTGCCACGCATGAACAGGTCATTCCAAGGATGAAGCATGGATTCGTGTTGACCGGTGTCGGCGATGCGGGGCCGTTAACGTATAAGCGAAGCCGCCGCGGCGATGCGGAAATCGATCGCGTGATGGCGCAGATTCTCAAGCAGGCCGGGGAACCATACAAGCTCATCGATTTTTTCCCATATGGCTATGACGAACGGCAATATTGTTCTCCTGGATTCAATCTTCCGGTTGGCTGCTTGATGCGGACGCCCCATGGCGAGTATCCCGAATATCACACATCTGCCGACAGCCTGGACTTCATCAAGTCTCAATCACTCGTTGGATCCCTGAGGCATTGCTTAGCGGTCATTAACGTCCTGGAACACAATCACAGGTACATGAATCAGAATCCGAAATGCGAGCCACAACTGGGAAAACGGGGAATGTATCGAGCCGTAGCGGGGCATCAGGCCACACAGTCGCGGGAGTTGGTTTTGCTGTGGGTGTTGAACCTTTCGGATGGCAAGCATTCGCTGCTTGATATTGCGGAGCGGGCCGATGTGCCCTTCGCTGAAGTGCAATCGGCCGCAGCGGCACTAGTCGAATGCGGCCTGCTAGCTCAGTGCAAGGAAACCCTGGATCACTCGCAACACGGAGGGTGCCATGAATAACACAGTGTATTACGACCCAATCTTCTCAGATGACGAAAGGCGTCAACACTTGTTCGAAGGGCAGTTGATGGTCTACTCGCCTCGATCAAGCACCGTAGCCTTCATCGAATTTGCTCGTACGATGATCAAGGATGCCTTCGCTCCCTATGATCCAGAGTTGGCGCAATATCAGATGCCGGTGGAGCAGTATGCCAAGATTCTCGGCGAACTCAAGCCGGGGTTTATCCACCACCCCGAGTCGAAACGGCATCTCCAGAATGTCCTGCGCGATTTGGGCTGCGACCTCGCTAAGACCTACTTCGATGTTCCCAAGATGAGAAGCTCCACGAGTGACAACTATCTGACGACGGGAATTGCCTACGCCTGGCATCCTCACCGAGATACTTGGTACTCGGCGCCTCCCTGTCAGATAAATTGGTGGATTCCAATCTATGATTTTCGATCAGACAATGCAATGGCGTTCCATCCGCAGTATTGGAATTCCCCTGTTAAGAATAGTTCAAAGGGGTACAACTATTATTTATGGAACCAGCAGAACCGCGGGGGGCATGTGGCGCAATACCTCAAGGCGGATCCCCGACCACTTCCGAAGGCAACCCAACCAATGGAGATGGATCCCCAGATCCGATTCATCGTACCGGCTTGCGGCATCATTCTCTTTTCAGGTTCCCAAATGCATTCGAGCGTACCCAACACGTCCGGCAAGACGCGATTCAGTATCGATTTCAGAGTGGTTCATGAAGATGACGTCAAGGCAAAGCGGGGGGCTCCCATTGTGGATGAAGAGTGCACCGGGACCACAATGCGGGACTATCTGCGAGGCACGGACCTGAGCCACCTGCCCGATGACATCGTGGCCTTGTACGACGATGGGACCGGGTCGGAGGGCAAGCTGATTTATCAGGATAATCGTTAACAGGCTAGAGGTATGGATAATTCAGATCACCAGGTGGTCGGGTTGGTGCCTGCGGCCGGGAGCGGGAAACGCATTGCTCCATTGCCCTGCAGCAAGGAGCTGTTCCCAGTCGGCATGCAGCAGGATGCTCGAACTTGCGAGCCGCGGGTCAAAGTTGTCGGCGAATACCTCCTGGACAAGTTCCGGGATGCGGGGATACCTCTAGCCATCATTGTCCTTCGCGAGGGGAAGTGGGACATTCCGGCATACTTTCGAGACGGGAAAAGTGTCGGTCTGAAATTGGCCTATGTGGTCATCACAGATTCCTGTGGGCCGCCCGACACCCTTGACCGTGCGTACAGCCTTGTCGGCGATAAAGTTGTCGCCTTTGGGTTCCCCGATATTCTCTTTAACCCAGACGATGTCTTCACCCAATTGTTGCGGAAACTACGTGCAGGGCCGGCGGATCTCGTGCTCGGCCTCTTTCCGGCCCACGATCACCGGCTCATGGATATGGTCAGAGTCGATGACAGTGGCAGAGTGACAGAACTTGTCTTGAAACCGTTACAAACTGATCTCCACTATGCGTGGATCTGCGCTGTGTGGACGCCGACGTTTACGGAATTCCTACACGAGTTCGTATCGTCCGATGGGGCCCAGCGCTGTCGGCGACAGATTGAGCACAAGATCGACCCGCAAGGTGACTTGCCGGTCGGGGCAGTAATTCAGGCAGCGATCCGCCAAGGAATAAGGGTCGACGGCGTGACATTCCCTACGGGAACCTACATCGATATCGGTACCCCGGGAGATCTGGCAAAGGCGCTTCAGATGTATCGTTGAATCAATGAGCAGGGTGACGGCAATGTTGTTCCTTTGATGCAGTATTAATCGGAGGGTTGCGTGGCTCAATTGCAAAAACCTGAATTTGTCTATATGGGCGGATCGTTGCGCCGTTGGGAGGAGGCAGTCCTTCATGTCGGTTGCGAAGGCGTGACTCGCAGTCTGAACGTGTTCGAAGGGATCAAGGGGTACTGGCAACCGAACGGACAGTTCTGCATCCTTCAGCTCAAACGCCACTATGAACGATTGTGCCGGTCCGCTCGGCTTTTACATATCCCGTTCGACCATTCTTTTGACCAATACAGCAAGGCAATCTTTGAATTGATGGGAGCGCTGCTCAAGCCCGACAAGGATATGTGGGCGCGAACGACCTTGTTCGCAATTGATGGGCACTGGGGAGAAGGCACGGTATCCGATCTGATCGTGACGGCCTACCATCAGGATAAGCAGGTACACTCACCGATCTGCATCGGAACCAGTACGTGGCAACGGAGTAGCGACGTATCTCTTCCTGCTCGGATCAAGACCGGAACAAACTACCAAGTAGCCAGGTTGGCCAGGATTGAGGGGCGGGCGCGAGGTTGCCAGGACATGATACTCCTCAATCGATGGGGACGAGTGGCGGAAGCCACGGGAGCTTGTGTGTTGATGGTGCGCGACGGGACGATTTATTCTCCTCCTGCCACAGAAGGTGCGCTTGAAAGCATTACGCTCGATATCGTTGAAGCGCTGGCTCGGTCGCTGGCTGTCCCGTTTGTTCGGCGGCCGATCGACCGAACGGAGCTTTTGATTGCAGACGAGATGGGCCTCTGCGGTACATTAGCAGAGTTGACCTTGGTGCGATCCGTCGATGGGGAGGCGCTCGCAGAGAAAGGGCCGGTGCTTGAGGCTCTGCAGCGGCGCTATTTCGAAGCGATTCGAGGGATAGCGCCGCATCCCTATGTTGAACTCACAACAGTGCCGTCCCAATCGAAGGTGTCTGTCAAAATTCCAGCGGGGGAAAAACAAAAGCGCTAAAGGTACCTCATAGTTATTTCTCCTCCACCATCGTTCTACGTTTACAGGAAAAGACGCGGAAAAAATGACACATTTCTTTTAGGTGCACTGCGCTGCAGTTTTGTTCGGAGAAGTTTGCTTAACTGCTATTGCGAGCGATACCCGGTCGAGGCGGGTATTCCCATTATTCGGAAGGGGTGTCCAAGTCATCTACTGCCTGTGTATTCTCTGGAGTTCCCGAACCTGCCAGCACAATTTTATGGACGTGCCAGTCGAGGAGGGTTGTATCCCAGTATCGGGCGCACGGCTCGATGGGTATACAAGAATACTAATCGCGACCCGTTTACAGCGCCACTATGTTCTCTCGAATTATTGAGGTTGATTCAGGCAGATTCAGTGCGTGACGTGAGATCCGCGAGTCCACAGCGATGGGCCAGGATGAGCAGTTTCTGGCGATCTGCAACTTCGAGCTTGCAGAAAATGCTGGTGAGGTGATGACGCACTGTAATGTCACTAATGGAAAGCCGATTCGCAATATCCTTGTTCTTCAATCCCAGAGCGATTAGGCGTATGACTTCTAGTTCGCGGGTGGTCAGAAGTTGAATCTTTCTCGTATTTTCAGCGTCGGCAGTGTAGGTATTAAGTAAGTTCTGGCTCTTAGAGAGTTTTGTCTCTGTGGCCAAATTCTTCGGCAGTGATTCGAGCGTATAAGGCGGACAGAGATCTTGGATAGCTGTGATGAGCACGGCGGGGGGCTGAATCTTTAGCACGACTCCTGCCGCTCCAAGCGCCAATGCCTTGCAAGCCAATTCATAATCGGCTAAATCACTCAGCACAAGGACAGCCGAGACCTTAGATGTTTTCTGTGTGGTGCCTATGAACCCTAGAGCATCATTCCCACGAGGATCAAGATCAATGAGAACCAGTTCTGGATGTTGACGCAATATGGTATCTGCAGCGCTGGCCATCTCGACGCTGACGTCACCGAGGACGCGGATATTCGCTTGGGACTCAAGGATTCTCCGCAATCCTGAACGCATGATGTGGCTGTCACTGACAATGAGCACTCTAATCAGGTGAATGTCTTGATGACTCATCTTGCGCTCCTTTGACCTTCTTGCTTGCCCAGTTTTATGCATGTAAATGTCAACGAATTTTCTGCGGCCAGGCTGGATGCTGGTTTCCGCCACAGGGGCATGCCCTGATCAAATGTGTGCGTGTTAAACTATCGCTCCTGGTATATTTGATCCATAGGTCTGCATACATATGCTCACGTGTCCATTCTCGAAGTGTCCAACCGACTGGATGCGGATAGCATACGCATCACCTATGTGGGCGCCGTGTAGCGACGTCAATTTGCTGATGGAAGAATTTATCAGAAGATGGCACTTATGTGCTCATCTCTTCAGAGTTAAGTTATACTACGTAGACTGCATGTGCTGATCTGCTGAGTATCCCTACCAGGAAACAAGTTGACATATGAAATGACATGAGTACTGTCAAAGTGACAGATGAAGCGGCAAGATATTGTTTTTATTCATGCAATACATATTGAAGCGTATGAGACGTAGGCGCGCGACACCACTCTAGTGTTCTCATCTGAGCAAATGAATCGGACGGAGTACCTCATCCGAGGGGTAAGAACTATACGATGGTATTCAAACACATTCATCCGATGCAGTGGAGCTAGAAATTCTTTATCTTCACAATGGTGTGGACGTGCACCGTGTTTCGTGATCTCTAACTAAAAAGAGAAGTCCATTGGGACTGAGAGGGCGAAGCTACGTGTGACAAAGGACCTACTTATATGAATTCCAGGCCGCACCACTGGTTTGCTATTCAGACACGTTCTCGACACGAAAAAGTCGTTCGTAGTCATTTGGAAATGCGAAATGTGGAGACTTTCCTGCCGACGATGAGGCGATTGAGTCAGTGGACGGATAGGAAGAAGGAGATCGAAGTCCCGCTCTTCGCGGGATACTGCTTTGCAAGAATCTCATTAGCGGATCGACTTCATGTGCTTCAATCTCAAGGCGTCGTACGCATGATCGGCTCCGGCGGACGACCGGAGCCGATCCCTGATGAAGAAATTGAGTCATTGAGGAAACTCATAAGCAGTCCCGCTGATTATGTGTGCTGCCCGTGCCTCAAGGAAGGAATGCTGGTGGAGGTGATTCGTGGTCCTCTTCAGGGGGTCAAGGGCCGTCTGGTTCGGGAGGCAAGGGCGTGTCGTCTAGTCCTGAGCATTAGTCTGATTCAGCGTGCCGTCACCATAGAAATCGACGCCGCCAGCGTCGCTGCAGCGTGAGCCTATTGGGATCTTTGCAGAGAACGTTGAGGTCGGTAGGATGCAAGTTCAATTGACGAAGCATTTTTGGTAGTATCTATGGCTGCAAAGAAGCGGATCGCTTAGACGAGGGAAAGGGTAATGCTTTATGAAACGCATCATATGTTCGCTAATAGTTGGGCTCTTGGTAGGATCGACAGCAGAGATTGGCCTCTGTCAGCCTAATCCTGTTGGGACGGTATTTGCCGGCAAATCGGTGACTGACACCACGTCATCTTCTGTCCTCGCGAGTCCCGGTGAGAAGGCCGTGGAGCAGGCGAATAAGCATGCCGTCGTCGAACACATGGCGGAAAAGCTTTCGAATGCGGTCAGCAGCGAATATATTATCGGCGCCGAAGATGTGCTGGAAATTACCGTCTGGAGGAATGTGGATCTATCAAAGGTTGCTCAAGTGCGCCCTGACGGCAGAATCTCCATGCCGATCATTCGGGATATCATCGCTGTAGGGAAAACGCCCTCCCAATTGGCTGAGGAAATGACGAATAAACTGAAAGAATACGTTCAAAACCCGGTCGTCGCGGTGAGTTTGAAGGAGGTCAATAGTTCCAATATTTTCATGCTGGGTGAGGTCGCGAGGCCTGGAAGGTACTCACTCAAAAGCAAAACGACACTACTACAGGGAATTACCATCGCCGGCGGATTCACCCCGATCGCGGCTAGAAATCAAATGGTCATCTTTAGATTTACAGAAGGCGCCACGGGTATGAAGAGATTGACGGCTAGCTATGACGATATTGTGC
>JBDSDL010000083.1:0-3808 GCA_039920585.1 Nitrospiraceae bacterium
GGGGCTGGCGGGTTCCCTTTATAATAGGCAGCGTCATTGCCGTGGCTGGGTGGTACCTGCGAACCAGAGTTCCAGAGTCGCCGGCCTTCGAAGCAATCCGCCGGACAGGAGCGCTTGCATCGTCCCCCGTCCGAGACGTGTTCACCACGCAACGACGGGCCGTGGCAACGGTCATCGGTCTCGTGTGGCTGCACGGCGTGGCGTTCTACCTGCTGTACGTCTATCTGACGACCTATCTAGTCACGGTGACGCCGGCTCCACTCGCCACCGTACTCTGGCTCAATACAGGCTGCATGATGCTCTTGGCGCTGTTGATTCCCGTGATGGGCTCCTGGTCTGACCGCATCGGCCAGCGACCTCTGCTGATCGTCGGAGCTGCGGGACTCGCGCTGTTGTCGTATCCGTGCTTTCTCTGGCTCACGAGCAATGACCTGCCCCGTATGATCATGGCACAAGTCCTGCTGACGGTGCTGGTTGCCTGCTATATGGGACCATTCTTTGCCGCGATCGCCGAACTCTTCCCGACCGCGCAACGCTACACCGGTCTCTCGGTCGGCTACAACATCGGAGCCGCCTTGTTCGGCGGCACCGCCCCGCTGGTCGCCACGCTGTTCATCGAGTGGAGCGGAAACAGCCTGGCGCCCGCCTACTACTTGAGCCTGTGCGCAGCCATCTCCCTCGCGGTCACGCTCACGCTTCGTAAATGAATCTCGAACCGCCGGTTCTACTCGCACCCATCCGATGCGCTCCCCTCGAAACAGATCTATCCAACACTGTAGTGATCACCAGGATTCCCCATCAACCTCTGCCCGAACCAACCCAATCCTTCAATGAGGGCAGGCCGTGACATGACAGACGAGAGAATGCTGAGCGAAGTTTAGCCAATGTGAACGTTGCCTGCTGTTGAGCGATTTCCCTGAATCGTTACCCGGCCTGCATGGCCATTTGAGCAAAGAACTCACCCGAGCGTTTCCGCATTTCTTCAGGCGTAAGGTTCTCTTTGTGGGTCGCCAGGTTCCACTTGTGGCCGAATGGATCGGTGAGCTGTCCGCATCGATCGCCCCAGAACATATCCGCCACCGGCATATCCTCTTTCGCACCGGCTGACACAGCGCGCGTGAAAGCCTGATCCGCATCTTCAACATAGAGGTAGAAACTCACGGGCGTACCTCCAAGGCTTTGGGGCCCGCGACATCCCATCTCGGCATGTTCCTCACCCAGCATGATGATCGAATTCCCAATCTTGATTTCCGCGTGCATGATGCTTCTCTCATCGGGTCCGAGAAAGCGCATGCGCTCCTCCGCGCCGAACGCGCGCTTGTAAAACTCGATGGCCTTCTCAGCATCCTTCACCGTGAGCGCCGGTGTGACGGTATGAAACCCGGCAGGAATAGGAACTGGCTTCGTTGGTGGTGTCATGGCGTCCTCCTTTGTAAAGCCCGTGGAAATCAATCTCCCCTGTTGCCGATCATTCTTTGTTCCAACAACAAGAGACGTATGGCGGCGTCAGTGCATCTTAACCGATGCACAGCAATGGTCATGCCGCTCATGGATACCTGATTTGAATATGACGTAACGCAACGGAGAAATACGTGGAACCCTCTGATCAAATAAGGAGATTGGTTTGGCAGGCAAACTCCGCAACCTTCAAATTCAGAGCTGCCCACACAGAAGAACAGGGGACGATCTTTCCGGCGCTGACGTGGCCACGTGAATGCCAAGACGGCAAATCATTCGATGTTTCTATACCTTCGAGTTGCCCCTACCTTTCGGGAAGAATGCTCCGCATCAGACAAAATGTCAGCGACCACATACTCGCGGAAATTCAACTCGTTAGGAGAGCGCACGGGACAACATGTTCTCCGACCCCATAACTCCTTCTGACACTCACGATGAGTCAAGAAACCCTAAGCCCTTGCAATGTTGACCGTTTTATCTCCTCACACTCTCTGGCAAACGATTTGCGCATGAGAAACGCATCGGCATCCATCAAAAGATGCGCAGAGCGATAGAAAGAAATCCCGTCTACATCATCATGTCGCACAAGTACGACCATCTTGTTACTGCTCGGAGGTGCACAATGAAGAACATCAGGATCGCAATCGCGACGATCTGTCTGCTCTGGGCGGCAGTCGCGACTGTCCACACCAGTGAAGCCGCGACCACCTTTGCAGGTGCGATCATCGGTATTGATCAAGACCAGCGGACGATCACATTCCAGACGAACACCGGAAAAACCTGGACGATACCGGTGGCCGATCCCAACATCTTGAAGCGGCAGATCGCCAAGGGAGATCGGGTCAAGATCGATGTCGAATTGAATGATAGCGACTTGAGCCAGAGAATCACCAAGATCACCAAGGTTCCCAAGGGTGAGCGATTCGACCCACCCCAATCCCTCGAAGCAGTCGGGCCGTGACCCGACAGCCGGGAAAATGATGGCTCCCACCTTCTAACCAGAATGAATGACTCGCGGAACCGTACACCGAAAGAATAAGGAGGGAATCATGGCTGTCTTTCACCGGAAGATAGCGGCCGTCGCGGCCCTGGTGACCTTGCTTACATGCCTAGGGCTTCTCTGGAAACAGAACATCGGCGCAGAGCCGCCACAAATCATAGACGGCTCATCAGTTACGGTCTTTTACCAGATTACCGTTCCCGGCGAATATGAGCTCGAAGTTCATGAGCTCGGTCAATTCGTCCAGGGACGACACCAACTGCTGCCGGCTTTGGAGCGGGTAGTCACTTGCATGAAGACCGGCGACGAGAAAAAAGTCGAACTTTCTGCGGAGGAAAGCTTCGGCCTTTATGATACGAAGAAAAAGAAAGCCGTTCCGAAGAGCGACCTGCCCGCCGGGACAAAGGAAGGAGATATCCTCGCGGATCGCGCCGGGAAGCTGGCAACTGTAACCCAGTTGTCAGGCGGGTCCGCGGTGGTGGATTACAATCATCCGCTGGCAGGAAAGCCCATCATTGTGATGATTAAGATCTTGCGAGTGGATAATCCGATCTGACAGTCCAATAATCAGGAGGTGCGCCATGAACGACCGACATGTGGCAGGGGACGGACCTCGAGAATGTCAGACTCGGCCCCAGGAGACTTATCGAATCCCGAAATGGAGCAGATCGGTTGCCATCGTACTGATCGTGACCTTCATGGGCTTGACCATGATCCCGCCTGGATCAACTCTGGCTGAAGATCAAGTATCCAACGCTGCCAGTTCAGAAGGCACTGGGATACAAGTGGCAAGCTGGCTGCTCACGATTCCCTATTGTGCCGGCAAAAGCGCATTCGCTATCGCAGGCAGCGTCGTCGGTAGCGTGGGATACGTGTTTTCCGAAGGAAACTCAGAAACAGCACAAGCCGTGTGGACCAAAAGCGTCTACGGGACATATATTCTCCGAACGGCGCATCTCAGGGGCGAGGAGCCCATCCACTTTCTCGGCAAGGCCGATGATGACCAAAACGAGCCCACGAAGCGTGTCTCAATAATATTCGACCAAGCAAACAAGTGAGGCGTTGAAGGAACTCGGATTGTGTCTCCTTAGAAATCCAACATCGTAAGTCCCTATCTCGAATGGAGGGATGCGATGAAAACCACGACGTCGTACAGATGGGTCGGCGACGGAATTTTCACATTACGAAAGACGCCGCTTGATCGCATCGTGGATCTTTCTCGAGCGGAACTCATTCCCTGTGACACCGACCCGAATCGTCAGACTGGTTCTCGAATTCGAGAGGGATTCCAGGTCGATCCACACGTGCTCCCCGCCGGAAAATTCTGATTCCACATGCGCAGATAATTTA
>JBDSDL010000084.1:0-64359 GCA_039920585.1 Nitrospiraceae bacterium
CTATCCGGAAGAGCGTCTGGTCCTCGAGTTCGACCGTGAAGAATATTGCACCCGCGTGATGGAGCTCACGACCCCGATCGGCAAGGGCCAGCGCGGGCTGATCGTCGCAGCCCCCCGAACCGGGAAAACGATGATGTTGCAAGCCATCGCCCGGGCCATTCTCAAAAACCATAAAGAAGTGACTTTGATCGTGCTGCTCATCGACGAGCGGCCGGAAGAAGTTACTGACTGGCAGCGGCAGGTGAAGGCCGAAGTTATCAGCTCTACGTTCGACGAGCCGGCCCAGCGCCATGCTCAAGTGGCTGAAATGGTGCTCGAGAAGGCTAAGCGGCTGGTCGAACATAAGAAAGATGTCGTGGTACTGCTGGATAGCATCACCAGGCTGGCGCGTGCCTACAATACCATTGCACCGCCAAGCGGCAAGGTGTTGTCGGGAGGCCTGGATTCAAATGCGCTCCAACGACCAAAGCGGTTCTTTGGGGCGGCCCGGAACATCGAAAATGGCGGGAGTCTCACCATCATGGCGACCGCGCTAGTCGATACCGGCAGCCGGATGGACGATGTGATTTTTGAGGAATTCAAAGGGACCGGCAACATGGAAGTCCATCTCGATCGCCGTCTGGCCGACAAGCGGCTCTTCCCGGCCATCGATATTGCCCAATCCGGGACGAGAAAAGAAGAATTGTTGGTGGACAAGGATCGTCTCAACAAGATGTGGATTCTGCGCAAAGTGCTAAGTCCGCTTGGGACGATGGAAGCCATGGAGTTTCTGATGGACAAGCTGCATGGCACCAAGACCAATCAGGAATTTCTGCAGTCGATGAATCGATAATATCCAGCTTGTATCCGGTCATTGAGACAGGGTACAGTGGCTGGCCTTCGAATAGGCGAAGGCCGATGACTGTGATGGCGGGGGAGCGTGAAATATGAAGAAGGGTATCCATCCCGTGTATCGGGAAGTTGCGGTGCATTGTGCCTGCGGCAACAAATATAAGACCAGATCGACAGGCGGCGATATCAATGTCGATATCTGCTCAAACTGCCATCCGTTTTTTACTGGGACGCAGAAGATCATTGATACCGAAGGGCGCGTTGAACGGTTCAAGAAGAAGTACGCGAAGAAAGCCAAGTAGCTCGAGAAAAGGCCATACGAGGGACCCTGCTTCGCTGAGGGGCAGGGTCTCTTTGTTTTTGTGCGGGGCTAGGGGTCTAAGAGCGAATCTGAAGGAAGTAGTGTTATGGAAGCAGTGCTGCTGAAAAAATGGGAAGTGCTAGCCACCCGATACGATGAGTTGACGAATCAGCTCATGGATCCGTCTATGATGAGTCAACCTTCGCAGTTGCACAAGGTGAATAAAGAGCGAACGGATATCGAGCCGGCGGCCAGACTTCTTGCCACCTATCGAGACAACGCACGGCAGCTAGAGGAAGCCGCTCAAATTCTTGCAGACCCCGCGGCCGGGGTTGAATTGCACAAGATGGCGATGGAGGAAAGCTCCACCCTCGAACACCTGCAGCACGAGATTGAACAGCAGGCCCAAGAGCTGCTTATTCCTAAAGACCCGCGAGACGAGAAGAGTCTACTTCTCGAAATCCGCGCCGGGACAGGCGGCGACGAGGCGGCACTCTTTGCCGGAGAATTGTTCCGCATGTACGGCAAATACGCAGAGATCAAAGGATTCAAGGTGGATATAGTCGAAGCCACAGAAACCACAGGCGGAGGCTACAAGGGGGTCGTTGCGCTAATCGAAGGCAAGGGGGCCTATAGCCATTTCAAATTCGAGGCTGGGGTCCACCGAGTACAGCGTGTTCCCGTCACTGAGGCCAGTGGCCGGATTCATACGTCGACCGTCACTGTCGCCGTGATGCCTGAGGTAGATGAGGTCGATGTGCATATCGATCCCATGGATCTCAGGATCGACACCTTCTGCTCATCCGGCGCCGGAGGCCAGAGCGTCAATACGACAAAATCAGCGGTGCGGATCACCCATATTCCGACCGGTGTGGTGGTGAGTTGCCAAGACGAACGGTCGCAGCTGAAAAACCGTACTAAGGCGATGAGAACCCTGCGGGCCAGAATCGTCGAGGCGGAGCGGGAGCGGCATGAGGCGGAAATCGCGCAGAATCGTAAGGCTCAGGTGGGCACGGGCGAGCGAAGCGAGAAGATTCGCACCTACAATTTCCCTCAAAATCGTGTAACAGATCATCGTGTCGGTGTGACCTTGCATAAGTTGGAACAGGTGCTCGAGGGCGACCTCGGTGAACTCGTTCAGGCCTTGAAGGCGCAACGTCAGCAAGAAGTGGGCGCGGCGTAACATGGATGCGGTTGCCCCCATCCCGCAGTCAACGAAACGGGCGACGCTCGGTGAGGTGATCGCCGAGGCACGACGGATGCTGGAACAGGCCGGGATCGACAGTGCAGAGCAGGAAGTGTTGTGGATCGTGGAGCATGTGCTCCGGCTTCCTGTGCATCATGTGCTTACCAATCGAGACCGAGTATTGTCTCGTACCGAACTCACAGCCACGAGAGGGCTTCTTGAGCGGCGGGTCGGTCGTGAGCCCTTGCAATATATTTTTGGGACACAGGAATTTTGCGGGCTGGAGTTTGATGTGAACCCGGCGGTGCTCATCCCGAGGCCGGAGACCGAGCTGCTGGTGGAGTATGTCGCGCAACGGATTCCCACCGAGCGACAGGCGACCATCGTCGATGTCTGTACGGGATCCGGGTGCATTGCCGTGGCGATTGCTCGGCTGAGACCTCGTGCGCGGGTGATCGCAACCGATCTATCAAGCCCCTCCCTCGATGTCGCCAGGCAGAATGCCATGCGCCATGAGGTTGGTGAGCGCATCACATGGCTGGAAGGTGACTTGCTGAGTCCATTAGCTGAGAAGGGGTTGGAAGGGTGCGTTGACGTCATTGTTTCAAATCCCCCCTATATTGCGGAGGCTGATTGGACGACACTCCAGCCGGAAGTGCGACTGTTTGAACCGCGCAGTGCATTGGTAGCTGGGCCTCAGGGAACGGAGCTGCACGAACGGTTACTGCAAGAGGCCGGTCGATATCTGTCTCCCGGCGGTGCCCTGATTATGGAAATCGGCGCAGGTCAGGCTCGTGCGATGCGCAGGATTGTCGAGCAGATACACGGGTATCGGTTTCACCGGCTGGTCTATGACGAAGCGGGACTTGAGCGCGTGGTGATTGTCGAGCGAGCAGGCAGGTAGCAGGCGATGGATCGTACAATTATCACCGGCGGGGCGCCGCTTCGAGGAGAGGTTCAGATCAGTGGGGCGAAGAATGCCGCGTTGCCGATCTTAGCCTCTACCATTCTGGGCGGCGGAGAGTGCGTGATCACCAACGTGCCTCGCGTGGTGGATGTTGTCACCATGGGCAAGTTGTTGGGCATCTTGGGCGCCAAGGTTCATTATGAGGAGAATCGCGCGGTCATCAATGCGGCGGTGATCACTGGGACTCAGGCTCCATACGATCTTGTGAAGACCATGCGGGCCTCCGTACTGGTGCTGGGACCGCTATTGGCTCGATGGGGAGAAGCCACCGTGTCTATGCCCGGCGGCTGCGCGATCGGGTCACGCCCTGTCAATCTGCATCTCGCCGGATTGGCGAAAATGGGTGCGGAAGTTTCGATGGAACATGGGTATATTCGGGCCAAAGCGAAGCGGCTGACAGGCGCACAGATTTATTGCGACACGCCGACGGTCACCGGAACGGAAAATTTGATGATGGCGGCGTCACTCGCCCAGGGGACGACGATTATTGAAAACGCCGCGAAGGAACCGGAGATCGTGGACCTTGCGGAATTTCTCGTAAAGCGAGGGGCTCGCATCGACGGCGCCGGCTCGGATGTCATCACGATCGAGGGTGTCCGTGAGTTGCATGGGAGCGATCACGACGTCATCCCAGATCGTATTGAAGCCGGCACGTACCTGGTGGCCGGAGCCATTACTCGAGGAGCGGTCACGCTCAATCGGTGCCGTCCGCACCACTTGGACGCCTTGTTGCTGAAGCTGCGGGAAGCCGGTGTCGAGATGCAGGTGGAGAAGGAACGGATTCATCTCAACGCGGCATCGCGGCTCAAGGGGATCGACATCCGGACGTTGCCCTATCCAGGGTTCCCCACCGACATGCAGGCGCAGATGGTGGCTTTGATGACGGCCGCCGAGGGCACGAGTGTGATCACCGAGACGGTGTTCGAAAGCCGCTTTATGCATGTTGAGGAGTTGCGACGGATGGGGGCCGATATTAAGGTCGAGGGCAATCGGGCGGTGGTGACTGGACCGACTAGGTTGACTGGGGCTCCGGTGATGGCGTCCGATCTTCGTGCGAGCGCAGGGTTGGTCTTGGCTGGTCTTGCAGCGGATGGCACGACGGAGATTCTCCGTGTCTACCATCTGGATCGTGGCTATGAGCGGATGGAAGAGAAGTTGCGTGGGTTGGGTGCGACGATCACCCGTCATAAAGAGGGAGCGGCTCTGGCCGGAACTCGTTGACAGCATGCTGACAATTGCCTTGTCGAAAGGAAAAATGTTGGATCTCACGATGGACGTTTTTCGCCGGGCTGGGTATGCCATAGGGAGCCTCTCTACCGAAAGCCGCAGGTTGGTGTTTCCCTGCCCTGAGATCGGCATGACCTTCCTGATCGTGCGGCCGACCGACGTGCCGACTTATGTCGAATATGGCGCTGCAGATGTCGGGATTGTCGGGAAAGACGTCTTGATGGAGCAGGATAGCGACGTTTATGAGCCATTGGATTTAGGGATCGGAGCGTGTAGAATCGCCGTCGCTGCGCTTAAGGGGCAGGCCTCGCGCGACCGGCTGTCCTCGAAAATTCGGGTGGCGACCAAGTATCCGAAGATCACCGAGCGGTATTTCAATCAGCGCGGCGTCTCGGTCGAGATCGTCAAGTTGTACGGCTCGATTGAACTGGCGCCGTTGGTTGGCCTGGCTGATCGGATCGTGGATCTGGTCGAAACGGGCAACACGCTCAAGGCGCATGATCTTGTCGAAGTGGAGTGCATCGCGCAGTCCACGGCTCGGTTGGTCGTCAATCGGGCGAGTTTGAAGCTGAAGCATGCGGTGATTACAGCGCTGATCAAAAAGCTCCGGGCCGTGAGCAATACTCCAGCCGGGTCTCGAACACCTACTCCGCGCAAGTCGGCGCTCGGGGCACGTCGAACGGTCAGACGGACGCGCACATGAAGATTGTAGCCTCCACCGAGCGAGCCTTTCTCCCCGTACTCAAGAAAGTGGCGTTGCGTGCTCGTGTGCAAGGCGCTGCCGTTGAGAAGACGGTCAAGTCGATTTTGCAATCCGTGGAGCGGGGGGGTGATAAGGCCGTCCTCCGCTATACGAAACAGTTCGACCGTGTCTCTATGAAAGACACGGAGCTGCGTATCACCCCCGAAGAAATCAAAGAAGCCTACTTTCACATCCGGAAAGACGAGGGCGACGCACTCAGGTTTGCGGCTCAACGGATCACGTCATTTCACGAACGCCAGCGCATCAAGACCTGGATGTATCAAGACAACGAAGCGACGCTGGGACAGGTGGTCACGCCGGTCGATGCGGTCGGAGTGTATGTGCCGGGTGGAAAAGCGGTGTACCCATCGTCGGTCTTGATGTGCGCGATTCCTGCCAAGGTCGCGGGCGTCTCCCGCGTGGTGATGTGTACACCGCCGCAAAAGGGCCCGATCAATCCCTATTTACTGGTCGCAGCCGATATCGCCGGGGTGACGGAGATCTATCTCGTCGGGGGCGTGCAAGCTGTTGGAGCGATGGCCTATGGGACCAAGACGATCCAACGCGTCGACAAAATTGTGGGCCCCGGCAATATTTATGTCGCGACGGCCAAGCGGCTCCTCTATGGCACGGTCGGGATCGACATGGTGGCAGGTCCAAGCGAACTGCTCGTCGTCGCAGATGGCGATGCCAAGCCGGCGCATGTCGCAGCCGATCTTCTCTGCGAAGCAGAGCATGACGAAGACGCGCAGGTCTACCTCGTCACCACCTCGGCCCAGTTGGCAAAGGACGTAGTGAGGCTCATTGGCAGCCAGCTGAAGGGGCTACAACGGGAGAAGATCGCGGCGAAGTCCATTGCGCGCCATTCAGTGGCTTTCGTGGTCGCCACGATGGACGAAGCCATTGATGTGGCCAACCAGATTGCCCCGGAACATTTGACGCTCTCGGTCGATGAACCGTTCGACTATCTAGAAAAAATTCGGCACGCGGGGGCGCTCTTTTTAGGCCGATACACTCCCCCATCGGTCGCGGATTACATCGCCGGTCCGAATCACGTCTTGCCGACAGGCGGGACGGCGCGTTTCTTTTCGGCACTCTCCGTCCACGATTACATCAAGGTGAGCAACATCGTGCATTATACGAAAGAGGAGCTGAGCAAGGTAAAAGATCATCTTGTTCGGTTGGCCCACATTGAAGGGTTCGACGCCCACGCGAAATCAGCCCAAAGCAGGTTTTCATGAAAAAGAACGGATCAGCACCCAGGCAGGCATCGATTCATCGGGCCACGAAGGAAACAGATATCCATGTCGAATGGACGCTTGACGGCAGCGGGCAGGGAAAGATCGACACCGGCATTCGTTTTTTTGATCACATGTTGGAGTTGCTGTCCAAGCATGGTTTCTTCGATCTGACCGTACGGGCGAAAGGCGACATCGATATCGACGAACACCATACGGTCGAAGATGTTGGAATCGTCATGGGCAAGGCATTGCATCAAGCCTTGGTCGAGAAGGCGGGAATTAAGCGATTTGGATTTGCCTCAGCCCCACTCGACGAAACGCTGGCGCAAGTCACGGTGGATCTCAGCGGCCGGCCCTACCTTGTCTACAATGTGAATCTTCCGGATCGGAAGATCAAGGCGTTCGATTTAGGCCTGTTCGAAGACTTCTTCCAAGCCTTTGTGACGCATGGTGGGCTCAACATGCACGTGAATCTCATGTACGGCCGCAACCCGCACCACATCATGGAAGCCATCTTCAAGGCACTGGCCAAGGCGCTCGATCAAGCGACTATGCTGGAGGAGCGGTTGGCGGGTAAAGTATTGTCGACGAAGGGGATGCTGTAGCTCAAAGAGGACGCTCAAAATGTGTTGGTCTAATGGGGCAGGTTTCTGAGAAGGAGCCTGCCCTTTGTATTCCATCGGCAACTCGGGAATTTTTTCGATTGCAGAGTTGAAACGTATTTTGCTGCCATGAACAAGAAACGTCATCATTACATCCCGAAATCCTATCTGAAATTCTTCTGTGACGAGGCAGGGCAAGTTCGTGTCTATCGTAAGGATGACCCGGGCAAAGTAATTCAGCTGTCGCCGGACAACGTAGGCTTTCACAAGTACTACTACTCTCAGCCGAGACCTGATGGTGGGAAAGACCACAATGCTCTCGAGGATTGCTTTTCAAGTATGGAAGCTAAGTGGCCGGGGATCGTAGAGCGACTTCATCGCCGAGAGAACGTCAATGATTCTCTTGAAGAGATCTTTCAATTCATGGCATTGCAGCGGGCGCGCGTCCCCGCCAGTCGCGATGTAACAGAGAGGATACATGCGGAAGGTGTAATGGCTACGGCTCGGCAGTTGGATGCGGAAGGGAAACTATCCACGAAGCCTGAGGGCGTAGAAGACATTCTTGACCATGTTGAAGTGTCGATCAATCCCCACCAATCCATTCACGCCATGGTTACCGTGATGCAAGCCACTGGGCAGGTGTTCGATCAGATTGGCTTCTATGCGACGCATAACAAGACCGATGTTCCATTTTTGACCAGTGATAATCCGGTAATCTGGTTCGACCCTTCTGTTCAGGATACTGATCTGCGGCCATATGTTCTTCAGCCTGATGGGCCGGTTGTCTTGCTCTTTCCGGTTAGTCCGTCACTCCTTATCTATGGGCACTCGTCATGGCGGGACCGGTTTGTGTCAGAGGGGTTGGGAATAGCGGATTTGTCGGACACTGGTTTAGTCGAGATGATTAATCGGCAAGTCTGTCGTTTTGGGTCCCAGGCCATCTTTGCGCAAAAGCAAGGACAGGAACGACTTATAGGTGAACACGCCGAGTTGTCGCCAACCATACGTTTCGACAGAATTGCGGTAGGAGAAGATGAGTCTATCGTCTTTGAGCTGGTTTTCGGAAAGCGAGAACGCAAGCCAAAGTGGGTGGAATAACCGGAGTCGCCAGCATTAGTTCGTGAGTGGCCCGATATATTGATTAGGCTTTGAGCTATACCTGAAACCTTCCACGTCTGCCTGCTCATTTTTCGTTATAGCCGAATGGACTCAAGCGTCATTCTAAGTTTTAGGCCCTCGCAGTTCTTCTTGTTCAGTTTGGCAGTGGCAGGAAGGCGTTGGTTGCGGTATTGTACCCGCCTACGGTCAAACTGTGGAACGGTAGGAGTGGGCAACGGTAGGATGCTCAAAAAGGCCGTTCAGCAAGGCCGCAGGCGAGTCGAAACCGGAGGCGTACCCTCAGGGGTACGTTGAGGATTTCGATGAGCCGAGAACGATGCATGGGAAAAGGCGCGTCTCGGCGCGCCTGGGTTGGGCGGGTGAGAAGGGCGACTTTTTCAGCATCCTGCAAGAAAGTGACATGATTGCGATCATCGATTACGGTATGGGCAATCTCCGCAGTGTCTCCAAGGCTTTTGAGGCGGTGGGGCATCAGGCGGTGGTGACGCGTGATGCTAAGGTCATTGGAAACGCGAGTCATGTTGTCCTGCCTGGTGTCGGAGCCTTTGGTGATTGCATGACCAACGTTGAGCGTTATGGGCTGGCGGAACCGATTCGCACAGCGATCCAATCGGGAAAACCATTTCTGGGAATCTGTTTGGGGCTTCAATTATTATTTGAGGAAAGTGAGGAATTTGGGACGCACAAGGGTCTCGGCATTATTCCCGGCAGGGTTAAAAGGTTCGCTGTCGGCCAGGGGCTGAAGGTGCCGCACATGGGTTGGAACAACGTCACAATTGAGCGGCCCTGTCCCTTGTTCGAAGGGATTGCCAACGGGTCGTACTGGTATTTTGTGCATTCGTTCTATGTCAACCCCTCTGACGCGACCGTTGCGGCTACTATGACGGATTACGGGACGAGGTTTGTGTCGAGTATCTGGCGGGACAATGTGGTGGCCTGTCAGTTCCATCCCGAAAAGAGCCAGGCCGTCGGGTTGCAACTCATTAAGAACTTTGGATCCTGGCAGACATAGATGTCAGGGGTAAGGCATGAGGGGTGAACTGGTGAAAATACAAAACAAGGGAACCGTCGCCTTACGCCTGACACTTCACACGCTCACGCTGACGGTTCTCGCACTGGTGGTTGCCGGCTGCAGCGGGTCGAAAGTGACCACGAAATCGTCCGCGGAATTGCCGCGCTATCAGATTCGTACCATCGCATTGGTGTCGTTTACGACTCTCGCGACGCCACAGGTGAGGGACGTTGCCGATCAGATGTTCTCAGTACCGCCTGAGGTTCGCAGGTCCGATATGGCAATGGCGGTGCCGCCGAATATCGAACACACTCTCAGGCAAACGGTCACAGTGCCGTCTGGCGCTGGAGATATCGTCACGCAGCTCCTGTGGAACCGGTTAAAGACAAGGCAGGGGATAACCGTGCTCTCGCCTGGTGAAGCAGCGAGAGCATTGGGGGCTCCGGCAACGCCGCAACCTCCCACCAATCAGTCACCGGCGGTGGCAATCGCCAAACAGCTCAAAGCGGATGCTTCGCTGATCGGCCAAGTGTTGGTGTATCAGGAGCGAGTCGGTGGTCGCTTCGGCGCCAGCCCACCGGCCACGGTGGGGTTTGAAGCCAAGGTGGTCGCGGCTGACGGGCAAGTCCTGTGGGAAGGAAATTACTATGAGAAACAGAGGCCGATGAACGAAGACGTGATGGGATTTATCCAGCGCAGGGGTATGTTCGTCACGGCGGAGGAGCTGGCGGCGTATGGAGTTGAGCATATGCTTCAAGAGTTTCCGTTTGGAACAGTCGGGGAACACTGAGAGGAAGCGGTTCTTTGTATGCTCGTTATTCCTGCTATTGATTTAAAAGATGGCCGTTGTGTTCGATTGCGCCAGGGCGACATGGCGGCTGAAACGGTCTATTCCGACGACGTGCCGGCTGTCGCGAGGCAATGGCAGCAAGGCGGTGCCTCGCTGATTCATGTGGTGGATCTGAACGGAGCCGTAGATGGAGCGCCGCGCAATTTTCCTCAGATTGAAGCGATCGTTCGCACTGTGAGCCTCAATATACAGGTCGGGGGAGGGATCCGATCGATTGAGACGGTGCGGCGCTATCTCGGGACGGGCGTGACCAGAGTGGTGCTCGGCACTTCGGCCTTGGCCGATCGGTTGTTCTTGGAGAAGGCCTGTCGGGAATTTCCAAGACGGATTCTGTTGGGACTGGATGCGCGGGATGGGAAGGTGGCGGTCAAGGGTTGGACGGCGGTATCGGAGACGCAGGCGACTGAATTGCTGAAGGAGCTGGCAGGCTACGCCTTGGGCGCTGTGATCTATACGGACATAGCCCGCGATGGTATGTTGGGCGGACCGAATCTTGTGGCGTTGCAGGAGGTGGTTGAGTTGTCGTCCTTCCCCGTGATCGCCTCTGGAGGTATTTCGCGCATCGAAGACTTGCGGGCCGTGCAGGCGCTCGGCCCACGGGTTGAAGGCGCGATTGTGGGGAAAGCGCTGTACGACGGGAAACTTGATTATCGAACCGCTCTTGCGGCTCTCCGCGAGGCGTAAGGCGTAGGGGTAAGGGGTGAAGCGCACGACAATGCGAGTGTTTCACCTCACGCCTTACCCCTCACCCCTCTAACGGTTTAAGCATGTTGACCAAACGCATTATCCCTTGCCTCGATGTCAAAGATGGCCGCGTCGTCAAAGGCGTGAGCTTTGTGAACTTGCGTGACGCAGGAGATCCGGTCGAAGTGGCAACCGTCTATGATCGCGAAGGGGCCGATGAACTCTGCTTCCTGGACATTACCGCCTCTCATGAGAACCGTAAAACTATCATTGACGTGGTCGAGCAGACGGCGGCGCGAGTGTTCATGCCGCTGACCGTCGGCGGAGGCGTGAGAACGCTTGAAGACATCCGGGCCTTGTTGAAGGCGGGGGCGGACAAGGTGAGCATCAACACGGCGGCAGTCCAACGGCCTGGATTTGTGAAGGAAGCGGCGGAGCGATTCGGGACGCAATGTATCGTCGTGGCGATCGACGCCAAGCGTCGCGTTGCGCCGGCGGCAGGGTGGGAAGTGTTCACCCACGGCGGCCGGAAGTCGACCGGTCTCGACGTCGTCGAATGGGTGAAGACGATGGCACAGTACGGAGCAGGTGAGATTTTGCTCACGAGCATGGATCAAGATGGGCAACAGCAGGGGTATGACCTTGCGTTGACGGCCACCGTGTCAGAAGCTGTGTCAATTCCGGTGATTGCGTCGGGCGGTGTGGGGAATTTGGACCACCTCTATGACGGATTCGTCAGGGGCAAGGCCGATGCGGTGCTGGCCGCGTCTATTTTCCATTTCCGGACTCACACGATTCCAGAGGCGAAAGCCTATCTTCGTCAGAAGGGAGTGGCGGTTCGATAATGGATATGGGGCGATTGAAATTCGATGCGCAAGGGCTGATTCCGGCGGTCGTGCAGGATTGGCGGGATGGCACGGTGCTGATGGTGGCCTTCATGAACCAGGAGGCCTTGCAAAAGACTGTCGAGACGAAGTCCGTGCATTTCTGGAGCCGGTCGCGCCAAACGTTGTGGGAAAAGGGTGAGACTTCCGGGCACAGGCTGCAGCTCAAGGATCTATTTCTCGATTGTGATGGCGATGCCCTTCTCGTGAAGGTCGAGCCGGTCGGCCCGACGTGCCACACGGGGGAGCGGGCCTGCTTCTTTTCTCGTCTGGATTCTCCGGAGACGAAGACGTCCGAATCTTGGGGAGGAATTCTCGAACGTCTCTATCAGACGATCCAAGAGCGGAAGCAGCAGCCTTCGAGCGAATCCTATACTTCCAAACTGCTGGAAGGTGGTGTCGATCGTATTCTGAAGAAAGTCGTGGAGGAAGCCGGCGAGGTGGCGATTGCAGGGAAGGGCGGGAAGAAAGACGAAATTGTCTACGAAACGGCGGACCTGTTGTTCCATATCTTGGTGGCGCTGGGATACCACGGCATCACGCCGCAAGAAGTCTATCAGGAGTTGGCGACTCGGTTCGGGAAGTCGGGCTTGAGAAAAGGGTCCAGCTCATGAGCGAGTGCATGTTTTGCAAAATCGTCGGGAGAACCATTCCGGCGGCGCTCATCTATGAAGACGATCTGTTCGTCGCGTTCGACGACATTAATCCTCAGGCGCCGACTCATACGCTTGTCATCCCTCGGAAACATGTGACTTCGATTGCCGAACTGCAAGGTTCGGATGTTGAGCTACTCGGACATTTGATGCTGGCCGGCAACAAGATTGCGAAATTGAAGGGGATTGCCGATACCGGGTACCGTTTTGTCGTCAATACCGGTGAGCACGGTGGCCAGAGCGTGTTTCACCTTCATCTCCATGTTTTGGGCGGACGACACATGGCCTGGCCTCCCGGCTAGCAGTCCGAACTTTTTGAGCCTCCTACGAGGTCATGTCTCGTTGTCCCAGACATGTGGGCCAGTGGACTTTCGGCGGCCCGCCATCGTTTTTCTGCAACTGGCTAGTGCCCTACCGCCACGTTGACAGATTTCTTTCCCGTCTGTTACCTTTACCGGTCCATTCTCGACCACTTACGTTTATCTTTCTCACCGGTGCCAGGTGGGGAAATAGGAGCCGCGACTCCCGTGGGCCGAGGTCTGATTTCTGAAGACGTGATTAACCAAGTCAGGGATCGGGTCGATATCGCCGAGGTGGTTGGCCATCACGTGAGCTTGGCCAGGGCTGGCCAGAACCTGAAGGGGCTCTGTCCCTTCCATCAGGAAAAATCGCCTTCCTTTACTGTCAGTTCTTCCCGCCAGATTTTTCATTGTTTCGGATGCGGTGCGGGCGGCAACGTGTTTACGTTTTTGATGCGGATCACCGGCGCGAGTTTTCCTGAGACGGTCCGTGAGCTTGGACAGAAACTTGGGATTGACGTGCCGGACAGCAAGCCGAGCGCGGGGCCTCACGCAGCGCAGGCGAGTCGCCTTGAACCGCTCAATCGGGCAGTCACGGCGTGGTTCCAACAGAATTTGCGGGATGAGGTAATCGGTGCGACGGCACGGGACTATCTGGCCGGCCGGGGCATTCAGGCTGGGACAATCGAGCGATTTGAAATCGGTTGTGCGCCGGCTGAGTGGGACGGGCTGATCAAGGCGCTGAGCAAGCAGGGATTTACACAGAGCGACTTGGCCGCCGCTGGATTGACGGTGGCGCGCGAACAGGCGTCTGGGACCTATGATCGTTTTCGTGCCCGCGTGATGTTCCCGATCACGGATCTGCGTAAGCGGGTCGTCGGGTTTGGAGGGCGTATCCTCGGCGAGGGGACTCCGAAGTACCTGAATTCGCCGGATACTCCCTTGTTCAAGAAGGGGCAGACGCTCTACGCATTGGATCTTGCACGGGAAGCCGTGGCTCGACTGAAGACCGTGATTGTGGTGGAAGGGTATTTCGATGCGGTCGCGCTTCATCAAGCGGGGCTGACCCACACGGTTGCAACGTTGGGGACGGCTCTGACGGCAGAGCATATTCAGATGTTGAGACGGTTTGCCTCGAAGGTTGTGCTCTTGTTCGACCCAGATCAGGCCGGAGTTCGTGCTGCGCTGCGAGGGCTCGATCTGTTTGTGAACAGCGGGCTCGGTGTGAAAGTCGTCACCTTGCCGACAGGAGAGGACCCCGATACCTATGTGCGAAAGGAAGGACCGGAAGCCTTCACCCGGTTGGAAGAGCAGGCTCCGAGCCTCTTGGATTTTGCCCTTGAGCATCGTTTGAGCACGGCGGAGTCCAGTACGATCGAAGGGCGTATCCGTAGTGCAGATGATGTGCTGCGGATTCTGCAAAAGAGCGAACATCCGATCGAACGAGAAGAACGGATTCGCATGGTTGCAGAACGACTGGGGGTCAACCAACAACGGTTGATCGAACGGTATCCGGCGCTGGCACAGCCGGAGGGACGTCGACCGGCGCCCGCTCAATCGGCCACCTCTACACCGGCAACATTTAAGGGTGCGAGCGAAGAGCGGGATCTGATGTATTTGCTGTTGCATGGGCACCTGACGCCCGCCGATGTGCAACGACTGCGATCCGAGGCTTTCTCGGTTCCGGCCTGTCGGTCCCTCGTCGAGGCGGCATTGAAACACCTCGATCGAGACGGCCGAGTCGGGCTCAGGTTGCTGCTGGATGCAGTGGTGAACGATCCGGATTGCGGGTCGCTGGCGACTGAGTTGTCCATGCGGGAGGACCATTTCGACGACGTGAGAGCTCATGTCACGGGATGCTTAGAGACCTTGGATCGGAAGCAAGCTGAGGCCGTATTTCGAGATCTGATCGTGCGACTCAAGGCTGCCGAACGGGAAGGCCGCCTGGAGGATGCGCGGACGTTGAACGCACAAGTAAATGAAATGAGATTGCAAAAGGCCGGTCGGCCTTCCGTCGGGATGTTGTCCTTAGTGAAGGAGTAGTCATGGCGAAACCAGAGTTGCTTGGCGAAGTGAAGAAGCTGATCTCGATGGGGAAAGAGAAAGGATTTTTGACGTACGACGAGCTGAATAGCACGTTGCCCGCTGAAGTGGTGTCCTCCGAGCAGTTCGGCAGCATCATGACGATGTTCGGCGAAATGGACATCGAGATTGTCGATGCGCCCGAGGGGGAGCGGATCAGAAAAGCTCGGGACACTGAAGACTCAAATGAGGACGCTGAGGACGCCGAGGTCGAGTCCGGTGCCGGGGAAGAGAATGAGAAAGAAGAAAAAGAAGAGAAGGAGATCGATCTCACTCCCGGCGCACTCAGCCGGACCGACGACCCAGTCCGACTCTATCTCAAAGAGATGGGAAGTGTGGCGCTGTTAAGTCGTGAAGGGGAAATCGAGATCGCGAAACGCATCGAAGAAGGAAAGAAGGATATTGCCTCGGTTATCTACGGGATGCCGATGACGATCGAGTTTGTTCTCGCACTGTACGATCAGCTTAAAAACGGGACTATCGATGTGCGTGAGATCGTCCCGATCGTTGAGACCGAGGAGGAGTTTGAGGAAGAACAAATCCAGCGGGACTACGAAGAGCTCCGGGTGAAGACGCTTGAAGGACTGAATTCGGTTCGGAAAATCTCGACCTCGCTCAAGAGTCTCTATGAAGTGGCGCGGCATGCCAACAGCGATCCCGCGAAGCAGAAGAAGATCAAGAAGCAGATCGATACGATTCGCGATCAAGTCGTAGAGAAGATGGAGTCCGTCAACCTGCATGGTGTGCTGAAGGATCGGATGGTGCAGCGTGTGCGGGAATTGGCGATTCAGATCCGGACGTCGGAGCGGGAGATCGTCAGTTGTCAGCGGCGGCTTGGAATCAGCGGTGAGGCCGGTGTTGAAGCTCTCAAGAAGCTCTGCCGCGATCGGAAAGCCTTCCTCGCCGTCAAACGCAAAACGAGCTGCTCGGAGGAGGCGCTCACCGAGATAAAAAAGGTGTATCAGGCGGCGAAGGGCCGGATTCGAACACTCGAGACCGAAGAGGCTCTTGTGTCCGCGGAAGAGATCAAAGATGCGGTCAAGCATCTGGATGTGGCGGAGGACAAGGTCAAGCGCGGGAAAGCCGAGCTGGTCGAGGCGAATCTTCGTCTCGTTGTCAGTATTGCCAAGAAGTACACGAACCGTGGTCTCCAGTTTCTCGACTTGATCCAGGAAGGCAATATCGGCCTGATGAAGGCTGTCGACAAGTTCGAATACAAGCGCGGCTACAAGTTCAGTACCTATGCCACTTGGTGGATCCGCCAGGCGATTACCCGCGCGATTGCCGATCAAGCCCGGACGATCCGTATCCCCGTACATATGATCGAGACGATCAACAAATTGATCCGAACTTCCCGCCATCTGGTTCAGAAACTCGGACGCGAACCGACGCCGGAAGAAATTGCCGAGCGCATGGATCTACCCCTTGACAAAGTGCGGAAGATCCTAAAAATCGCGCGTGAGCCGATTTCTCTGGAGACCCCGATCGGCGAAGAAGAAGACAGCCATTTGGGCGACTTTATCGAGGACAAGAAGGCGGTTTCTCCTCTGGAGGCGGCGATTCGGTACGATCTCCAGCGCCAGATCAACAGCGCATTGGAAACGCTCACGCCACGGGAAGAGAAGGTATTACGGAAACGGTTCGGTATCGGCGAAGCCACCGACCATACCCTCGAAGAGGTTGGCCAGGATTTCGAAGTGACCCGCGAACGTATCCGGCAGATCGAAGCCAAGGCTTTGCGCAAGCTGCGTCATCCGAGCAGGAGTAAGAAGCTTCGCAGTTTCGTGGAAAGTCTATGACGCGCCATGGAGTGTTCCCATCGGGATTTGACTCCCCTTCCTGGGCAGCCTAAAATTGGCTGCGCGTGTCTGCGGGTCAGGCACGAGAGAGTCATCCGCCTGATCGGGCCCATAGCTCAGGTGGTTAGAGCGGCTGACTCATAATCAGCTGGTCCTAGGTTCAAGTCCTAGTGGGCCCACCAGCGCAGTCGCGGAATGCATCGGTTTAAAATCGTTGTTCGGAGCAACAGCTACAGGAGTGCGTTGAACCAGAACCTTTTCCCCCTGATTGAACTGCAGAAGCTGGATCTCCGTATTGCGGAGGTCAAGGACCAGCGCCGAAAAATTCCTGAGCGACTCCAAGCGGTTGATACCCCGCTTCGAGAGGCCCGGCAGCAACATCAACAGACCAGTGTTTCCGTGGAGACTCTCATCAAAGAGCGGCGGTCGCATGAACAGGATCTTGAAGCGCATGAAGCGCACACAGAAAAAATGAAGTCGCGGCTGTCCGAGTTGAAGTCCAATAAGGAATATCAAGCCCACCTCTTTGAGATCGAGATTGCCAATAATAAGAAAGGGGATATCGAGGAGAAGATCTTGTTGTGTATGGAGAAGATCGAACAACTGCAGCGGACGGCGAAAGAAGCACAAGAGAAGCTCAGCGCCATCGAAAAGGCCTTTACGCAGGAAAAACAGGCGCTCGATGAGCTGGAACGCACACTCTCAACGGAACTGGCCGATCTCGAAACACAGCAGCAAGCTCATTCGGGTCATGTCGAGAAAGGGCTGCTTGGTCGGTATAATTCGATCAAAGCGTTGCGCAAGGATCACGCTCTCGCTGAAATCAAAGAGGGGATCTGTTCTGGATGCCGTCTGCAGCTTCCTCCGCAACTGATTTCAGAAGTCAAACGCGCGGAAGATCTCCACACTTGCCCATACTGTCGTCGGATGCTCTATTGGGATGGGCAAGTTCCTGTTGAAACCACGCCAGGCCCCGATCTTGATAAGACGTCGGTCCTTGAGATCGGCGAGTCGGTCTAGTCTGTTTTCCCCAACACAGCCTGAGTTGTTTTGAAGTGCAGTTTGGCGACCGACCCCAGTCGTTCCTCTCCATGCTTTTTTACGATCATGCGTCCGGCCAGTTCAACGGCAGGCGACGCCCCTTTGGGCAATGTTGTACCGATCTCATCCGAGAGTCGTTTCAATCGCAAGAGGAGTTCCGCGCGGGCCAGGATCGAGGCGGCAGCCACGGCCAGATCGGATTCGGCCTTATGCCGTTGTTCCAATACGATCGTGCGCCCCTTCTCCTGTAGTGCGTTCAGAATCAATCGTTCATCGCCGAACTGATCCGCGATAGCGCGCCCACACGAGACCTTTTCCAGCAGAGTTTCCAGTGCCTTGGCATGGCCCCAGGCCAGCAGGCGATTCAAGTTCCGGATCTTCGCGTACAGTTCGTTGTATCGTTGCGGGCCGATCGCAATAATACTGTGGGGGCACAGCATCCGGATGTCGGGCGCCATCTCGAGAATACGGCCGTCTGATATTTTCTTGCTGTCCCGAACATTCATGAGAGTCAACTCGTTCTGGGTGGTCGCGTCGACGAAGACAGCGGCGATGACGAGAGGACCAAAATAGTCTCCCTTGCCGGACTCATCGATGCCGATGCGTTCGATGGAGGTGTGCGGCGTCTTGTCGGTCACAGGCAAGTAGTCCTAGTAGAAAATCTCAGTGTGGCGCGGTAATCTAACAGACCGATCTGGGGTGGTCAATTTGATCGGAGTCGACAGAATCGAATCGAGAAGGGGGGGTCATTTGATGTGTGCAGTAAAATCGTATGCACGGTTGGCGGTCGTGCTGGTGATGAGTGTGGCACTCGCCTCGCTGGTGGGATGTGAAACCAATCCCTACACCGGACGGTCGCAGTTGCTCATGACCTCCGTGTCGCAAGAAATGCAAATGGGTGCGCAGGCTTATGATCAGGTCAAGAGTGACCCCAAGATGCGCCCCTCGCAAGATCCGCGCGAGATCGAACCTGTCAAGCGCGTGGCAGCCCGCATCGTCGAAGCGGCCAAGCGTTCAAAGTATGCCGAGATGGCAAATCAGTTTCAGTGGGAAGTGACGGTCATCAAAGACGATAAGACGCCGAATGCTTTTGCGCTGCCTGGAGGCAAGATGGCGGTGTATACCGGCATTTTTCCCATGGCCAAGACTGAAGCAGGGCTGGCCGCCGTTATGGGGCACGAAGTTGTTCACGCCTTGGCCCGACACGGCGCCGAACGGATGAGCCAAGGCCAGCTGACGGATGTCGGGCTCCAGGCTATTGGCACGGCAGCCGGAGCGGCAGGCGGGGGCGGGATATTGGGGCAAGCGGCGATGGCGGCGCTTGGCGTCGGTGCAAAGGTTGGTGTGTTGCTGCCTTTCAGCCGAAAGCATGAATCGGAAGCGGATTATGTTGGGATTTTGCTTGCGGCGGATGCCGGCTATGACCCGCGAGAAGCTGTAGCTTTGTGGGAACGGATGGGGCAGATGTCCCGTGGCGGCGGGCCATCAGAGTTTATGTCCACGCACCCAAGCCACGAGACCCGGATCGATCAGCTGAAAAAGTGGATGCCTGAAGCCATGGCTATTTATCAGGCCAAGCCGCCAGTGCCTGAGGCGCTCTTGCCGACCGTGCAGTAAGCCGAAGCATCCGGAGTGTGCCCTTGAAAGTGCGGCTCTCCAGTCCTATAGTATTCTGGCGCGAGGGAGAAGACTGGGTGATCGCTCGTGGCGGTGATGCTGCGAGAGGAAAGTCCGGACTTCATGGGTAGGGCGCTGGGTAATTCCCAGGCGGAGCGATCCGACACCAGCACCACAGAGAACAAACCGCCGATGGCCAAGGCGATGAGACCTCAAATCTTGTCGTTGCGGATCAGGTAAGGGTGAAACGGTGGGGTAAGAGCCTACCGCGGTGGTGGTAACATCACTGGCAGGGTAAGCGTCGCCCGATGCAAGGCCAAATAGGGAGACACCTGCCGGTTTTCTTCGGAAAGTCGGCAACCGGCTGGCCCGGCCGAGGTCTCCGGGTAGGTCGCTTGAGGTTCGAGGTAACTCGAATCCTAGAGAAATGATCGCCCCCGTGTGGGAGCATATCCCAGGCGGGACAGAATCCGGCTTATCGGTCTTCTCCACCGCGCTTTTTTATCGCTCGACGCAGTTCCTCTTCTGTCACACTCCCTGCGAAGTGTTCGATCTCGTCGAGCAAGACGATAGGAACCCTCGCCCCGTAGCGCTCTGCTAAAGAACTGTCACTGTCAACATCCACGATGTTTATTTCAATGTGCAGTTCTGGCTGAAGATGAGTTGCAATTCGGTAGATGACATCGCATAGATGGCAACCTTCACGAGACAAAATGGTTACGCGGATTGGCATGCTCATAGAGGCGCGATCCGAGCCAATGAGTTGGAGTGCTGAAGATATCATGTGCGAAGGCGGACTGTCAGGGAAGGAGGCTCTCAGACCGGCACAACTATTGACGCGTGGAAACGCGTGGTGATAGGATCAGCCATATTTATATTTCTCCCTGATTTTTCAGAATGTTCTGAACAATCGTGAGAGTCGTGTCTCGTCTAAACTTTGCCGAGTTGCAGCGTAGCCTAGATTGTGCCGACTCCGCTACCTGGTTTTCACCGGTGGTATGGAGGGAGGTTCTGTCATGAAGCTTACAGGGGCTGAGATCCTCATCGAATGTCTCAAACGAGAAGGCGTAAAGACGATTTTTGCGCTTCCTGGTGGCGTCGTTCTGAAGATTTTTGACATGCTTCATCAGCAGAAGGACATTGAAGTGGTCCTGACTCGCCATGAACAGGGAGCGGGCCATATGGCGGAAGGTTACGCCAAGGCGACCGGCAAAGCCGGGGTGTGCCTTGTGACCTCCGGACCCGGTATGACGAATGTGATCACGGCGTTGGCGGATGCCTACATGGATTCCGTTCCGTTGGTCTGTTTTAGCGGACAAGTTCCCACCAGCTTGATTGGGAATGATGCGTTCCAAGAAGCGGATAACGTGGGGTTGAGTCGTCCCTGTACCAAATACAACTTCCTAGTGAAAGACGTAAAAGATCTGGCGATGACGATCAAAGAAGCTTTCTACATTGCGACGACGGGGCGTCCAGGCCCTGTGTTGGTGGATATTCCGAAAGACGTATCCATGGAGAAGGCGGAGTTTGTCTATCCGAGTTCCATCTTTATCCGTAGCTACAATCCGGTGTATGAAGGGAATAAGTGGCAGATCAAGCAAGCGGCTGAGGCCATGACGAAAGCAAAGAAGCCGGTGCTGTATGTCGGCGGTGGTGTCGTCTTCTCCGGTGCGTCGCAAGAATTGATGGAGTTGGCTGAACTAACTCATATGCCGGTCGACATGACATTGATGGGGTTGGGCGCTTTCCCCGGCGAACATCCTCAGTCTATGGGCATGTTGGGGATGCACGGTACTTATTGGGCGAATATGGTCATGCATTATTCCGATCTTGTGGTGGCCATCGGAGCACGGTTTGACGATCGCGTGACCGGAAAAGTCTCCGAGTTTTGCCCGCATGCCAAGGTCATCCACATCGACATCGATCCGACCTCGATTCGGAAGAACGTCAATGTCGACATTCCGATCGTCGGTGACTGCAAGATGGTGCTTCGTGAGTTGATTCAAATTCTTCGTGCCACGGTGAACGGCGACCAACGGGAATTGCGCAAGCCCTGGTGGAATCAGATTCGCGAATGGCAACAGGCACATCCTCTGGCATATCAACAAGAGGCGGATGGGCCGATCAAGCCGCAACATGTCATCAGTCGGCTTTATGACCTCACGAAAGATCGGGACCCGATCGTGTCGACCGATGTCGGGCAGCACCAAATGTGGGCCGCCCAATACTTTAAGTTGGCGAAGCCGAATCGCTGGCTAACCTCGGGAGGTCTTGGGACCATGGGTTTTGGATTTCCCGCCGCCATGGGAGCACAGGCGGCGTTTCCAGGACGGTTAGTTCTCTGCATCGCGGGCGACGGCAGTATCCAGATGAATATGCAAGAAATGGCAACGGCGGTGGTGCATAAGCTGCCGGTGAAGATCATCATTCTGAACAACCGATTCCACGGGATGGTCAGGCAATGGCAGGATCTCTTCTACGAAGGACGGTATGCATCAAGTTATCTGGAAACCACGCCGGACTTTGTCAAGTTGGCGGAGGCGTATGGAGCGGTGGGGCTCAGGGCCAGCAAGCCATCTGAGATCGATGCTGTCCTCAAAGAAGCGATTGCGGTGAATACACCGGTCATCGTTGATGTGCCGACGTATCCGTATGAAAACGTCTATCCCATGATTCCCGCCGGTGGCTGCAACCATGAGATGATTTTGGAAGATCCACCGGCCTTGAAAAACAAGCAGTCTGGAGCGGGGCAAGCGGCTTCGAAAGATTCAGACACGATCCTTACGGCTTAATCGACGGCGTCAGGAGTTGCGTGGGCATGGAACACATTATTTCGGTCACCGTCGAAAACAAGTTTGGGTCGCTATCTCGCATCGCCGGCCTGTTCAGCGGTCGGGGATTCAACATCGAAAGTCTCTCGGTGGCGCCGACGCTCGATCCATCCATGTCGCAAATGACCATCGTGACGTCCGGAGACGAGCGGATTATCGAGCAGATCGTCAAACAGCTCAATAAATTAATCGACGTCATTAAGGTTGTGGATCTGAACGAGAGCGATTTTGTTTCGCGGGAGACGGCGCTCATCAAGGTGCATACGCGGACGGAAGATCGGGCGGAAGCATTGCGGATCGCCGATATTTTCCGGGCCAACGTCATCGACTCCACACCGGCGACGTACACGATCGAGGTGACCGGAGACCCGCGAAAAATCGAAGCGATCATCAATCTGCTGCAGCCTCTTGGAATCAAAGAACTCACACGTACCGGACGGGTTGCAGTCGCCCGCGAGTCGATTCGGTCAACGGACGTGCAGGCCAAGAAGATTGCCCACGAATAGGCGTCATCTCGGACTCAATGCCCAATCGGTTTCTTGACACAGCCATTACCCCAGGAGCGATCGATGAAGATTTACTACGACAAAGATGCCGATATTCAACAGATCCGGAACAAGAAAGTTGCGGTGATCGGCTACGGCAGTCAGGGGCATGCCCATGCGCTCAACATGAAAGAGAGCGGCGTGAGCGTGGTCGTTGGGTTGCGCGAAGGCGCCTCATGGAAGAAGGCGGAGCAAAGCGGACTGAAAGTCATGCCGGTGGCCGATGCCGTCAAGGCGTCTGATGTCGTCATGATTCTCGCGCCTGATGAAGCCCAAGCGGCCATCTATCGGCAAGATATTGCGCCAAACCTGAAGCCGGGCTCCTATCTCGCATTTGGCCACGGGTTCAACATTCATTTCGGACAAATTGTGCCACTGCCCACGATCAATGTGCTCATGGTCGCTCCCAAAGGGCCGGGCCATCTTGTTCGATCGGAATATACGAAGGGCAGCGGGGTGCCGTGCTTGCTCGCGGTTCATCAGGATCCAAGCGGAACGACTAAGCAGGTAGGCCTTGCCTATGCCAGTGCGATTGGGGGCGGGCGGGCTGGTGTGATCGAAACAAACTTTCGGGAAGAAACCGAGACGGATCTCTTTGGCGAGCAGGTCGTTCTTTGTGGAGGACTCACCTCTCTCATTCAGGCCGGGTACGAGACGCTGGTGGAAGCCGGTTATTCCCCAGAGATGGCCTATTTCGAGTGCCTGCACGAAGTAAAACTGATTGTGGATTTAATCTATCAGGGCGGTATTGCCAACATGCGGTATTCCATCAGTACGACGGCCAAGTACGGTGATATTACTCGCGGGCCACGGATTGTAACGGAGCAGACGAAGCAGGAAATGAAGAAGATCTTGGGCGAAATTCAGCAAGGCCAGTTCGCCAAAGAGTGGGTGCTGGAGAATCAAGCGAACCGTCCAGTCTACAATGCGCTGCTGGCAAAAGGCGAAGCCCATCCCATCGAAGAGGTCGGGGGCCGGTTGCGCGCGATGATGCCCTGGCTGAAGAAGGACCAACTGGTCGATAAGAATAAAAACTGAGGATTGAGGATTCTGTGGCGGATCGTGCCGTCGGCATCCCGTTTGCCAAAGAAGGAATTCCCTTCATCGGGGCCGCTGTCGGCGTTACACTACTGGCAGGATGGCTTGGCTGGATGGTTGTGGCGGTCGGGGCGGCGCTCCTGACGCTCTTTGTCTCTTGGTTCTTTCGTAATCCATCCCGGGTGGTCCCTCAAGGTTCTCGTCTTGTCGTGGCGTCCGGTGACGGGAAAGTCGTCGCCATTGAGGAAGAGTTCGAGCCCCGATTCATCAAGGATCGTAGTATCAGGATCAGCATCTTCTTGAACGTATTCGATGTGCATATTAACCGGGTTCCCTGTGAAGGGGTCATTGAGGATGTCCAGTACCAACCAGGTTTGTTTTTGGTTGCCAGCAAACCGGATGCAACGTTGAGGAACGAGCAAAACGCCTTGATGATTAAAACGGTGCAGGGTCCAAAAGTATTGTGTGTGCAGGTTGCCGGGTTGATTGCTAGACGGATCGTGTGTTGGATCTCGCCGGGAGATCGGGCTGTATGCGGTGAACGGTTCGGTTTGATTCGATTTGGGTCGCGAATGGATACGTTTCTTCCTATCGGGACGGCTGTAAGAGTTGCAGTCGGCGACCGGGTCAAAGGTGGGGAAACCATCCTGGGAGAATTACCATGAAACCCATGGGACTTCGGCAATCATTCGGGAAGGATGGGAAGCGGCGTAAAGCCGCCATGCACTTGATCCCGAATCTTTTTACGACGGGGAATCTACTGTGTGGCGTGTTTTCGATGCTGTCCGTGTTCAATGCAGACTACATGGTTGCCGCGGTCGCCATCCTGGTGGCGATGGTCTTCGACATACTCGATGGAAAGTCCGCGCGGTTGACGAACAGTACTAGCCATTTTGGATTTGAATACGACTCGTTGTCCGATGTGGTGTCGTTCGGAGTTGCTCCGGGCCTCTTGATTTATTCCTGGGCACTGAGCGGACAGGGCATGTTCGGTATGGCGGTGATGTTCGCTTACGTGGCGATGGGTGCGGTTCGGTTAGCCAGGTTTAATTCGACGACGTCCGTGCCGGACGGCAAGTATTTTACCGGCTTAGCTATTCCTGCAGCGGCAGGGGTTGTGGCGTCGCTTGTAATTTTCGACCACTATAGCGTCAGGATTGGAACGGAAGTGAAACCCCTCCTTGTCCTGATTATTACGCTGACCCTTTCGTTCTTGATGGTGAGCACCATCAAGTATCGGAGCTTTAAAGACATGAAGTTCCGCGGTGGTCAGCACATTACGTATCTCGTCTGGGGAATTTTGGCGCTCATGCTCGTCGCCGCCTGGCCCCAAGTTATGCTATTTGTCATCTTTGCCGGGTACGCCTTGCTCGGCCCGGCAGAACGGCTTATCGGATTTTTGTCCAAGGTGGCAGGGAAGCGCCCATCGCCTAAGACCGAGCAGTCGGTGACGGAATCGAAATTCTAATAGACTGTTGAAACACTATTTCGGCATGCAAGGACGAAGCTAGTAGACGTTTGAGTATTTTGCTAATGGCTGCGACGAGGAGTAGTAGACGATACGCACAGCAGCGAGAGAGCTGGTGAATGGTGCAAACCAGCCTGTGCGGCGCCGAACTCGCCTCTGAGCCAGAATCCGTGAACCTCGAGTAATGGATTCCGCCTCGCCCCCGTGACAGGGCGTAATGAAGGGCTGCGAGCATCGTACGTTGCTCATGGCTAAATCAGGGTGGTACCACGGAGCTTCTCAAAGCCTCCGTCCCTGGGCGTAGGGATGGAGGCTTTTGTTTTGTCGGCTGCTGAAAGCGGTTGCCAGCTTCGCTCTCGGCTCGAAAACATCCTAAACGTACCCTGAGGGGACGCTTGCGGTGTTTTACTCGCTTATGGCCTTGCTGGACAACCGCTTTGAGCAGCCTCAATGCAATAGGGAGAAGGAGGAAGTCATGACCAGGATGATCCGAATTTTCGATACGACCTTGCGGGACGGCGAGCAATCGCCAGGGGCTAGCATGAATGTGGAAGAGAAAATCATGGTTGCGAAGCAGTTGGCACGTTTGGGGGTCGATATCATCGAGGCAGGATTTGCCTATAGCTCTCCTGGAGATTTTGAGGCAGTGCGGCGGATTGCGCAAGAAGTTGAAGGACCGACGATTTGCAGCTTAGCGCGGGCGCGTTCGGAAGATATCGATCGAGCCTGGGAGGCATTGAAGGGGGCTCCGAAGATCCGCATTCATACGTTTCTCTCAACTTCGGATATTCACTTGAAGCACCAGTTCCGCATGACGCGCGAGGAGGCGAAGAAGCGCGCGGTTGAGATGGTGCAGCGGGCGAGGGGTTATGTAGACGATGTGGAGTTTTCACCCATGGATGCCAGTCGTTCCGATCCGGCCTATCTCTATGAAGTAATCGAGGCAGTGATTGCCGCAGGAGCTGGGACAATCAATATTCCTGATACGGTCGGCTATGCAGTGCCACAAGAATTCGGCAGGCTTATTCGTGGCATTCGCGAGCAAGTATCAAATAGTGCCAAGGCGGTGATCTCCGTCCATTGCCACAATGACCTGGGCCTGGCCGTGGGGAACAGTTTGGCGGCGGTGTTTGAAGGGGCAGGCCAAGTCGAATGCACGATCAACGGAATTGGCGAACGAGCAGGGAATACGGCATTGGAAGAAATTGTCATGGGGCTTCGGACCAGGAAGGATTTCTATCAAGCAGACACGAAGATTCACACCGAAGAGATTTCGAAGACCAGCCGATTGGTCAGCAAGATTACCGGCATGGTGGTGCAGCCGAACAAAGCGATCGTCGGGGCGAACGCCTTTGCCCATACGTCCGGCATTCACCAAGACGGTATACTGAAGGACAAGACGACCTACGAAATCATACGGCCGGAATCGATTGGGCTGGTTGAGAGCAAGATGGTCATGGGAAAGCTCTCAGGCCGGCATGCATTTCGCCAGCGGCTCGAGGAGTTAGGGTATACGCTCTCGGACGAGGAGGTAAACCATGCGTTCGAGCGGTTCAAAAAGTTGGCCGATCAGAAGAAGGAGATCTACGAAGAGGATATTGAAGTCATTGTCTCCGAAGAATTGGCCAAGATGGCCGATCGGATCGCCTTGAAGTCGTTCCATGTGGCCAGCGGGACGGATCAGGTGCCGACCGCCACGGTCGAACTCGAAATCGATGGACAAACGATCTCGCAGACCGGAACAGGCGATGGGCCGGTTGATGCGGTCTATCGGACGATTGCCGCCATCACGCAGACAAAGAGTACGCTGCTCATGTATGTCGTGAAGGCGATCACCGGTGGGACTGACGCCCAGGGCGAAGTCTCAGTTCGGGTTCAAGAAGATGGACGCACCGTCTCAGGCCATGGGGCAGATACGGATATCATCGTGGCCTCAGCGCGGGCCTATCTCAATGCGCTGAATAAGCTGTCGTACTTGGCTGGAAAACAGGCGCAAGGCGAACATAGGGTAAGCTTGATTTAGGGAAAGTGACCGCGATAGAGTCAGCGGCTCCGGCCTGAGACCGGAAAGAACCTGTCGGCTGTGAGGTACGCTGTGGTTCATGTTACCTTGGAAGATCGGTCTAAGTTTCTGGCTGGCGACCATACCCTCCTGCGAGAGCTGCTCCATCCTGGGAAACAACCGCTCGCGCTTGGGTATAGTATGGCGCACGGAACGTTGGCTCCCAGCGCTCGGTCGAAACGGCATAGGCTCACGTCGTCAGAGGTCTATTACATCATTGCCGGTCAGGGACGATTGACCGTAGACGACTCGGTCATCGAAGTGGAAGCTGGCTCCGTCGTCTATGTGCCTCCTGGAGGCACGCAGTTTCTGGAAAATAGCGGACTCACTGCCATCGAGTTTCTCTGCTTGGTCGATCCTGCTTGGCGACTAGAGGATGAGGAAGTGCTGGAATAGAGCTGGTGTGGTTGTAATTCATAAAGAGGAGAGTGGCCTGTGAAGGCGACAATTGCCGTACTAGCTGGTGATGGAGTAGGCCAGGAGATCGTTCCTGAGGCCGTGAAGGTGCTGAAAGCTGTGGCCGAGAAGTTCCAGCACACATTCGAGTTTCTGTCCGGTGATGTTGGCGGGAAGGCTATCGACATAGTGGGCGTCCCGCTCCCTCAGGAGACGCTGACGTTGGCCAAACAGAGCGATGCTGTCTTACTCGGAGCGGTCGGCGGCCCTAAATGGGAGGGGTTGGAGTATAGCCTGCGTCCAGAACGCGCGTTGTTGGGATTGCGAGAGCAACTGGGCCTCTACGCGAATTTACGGCCGGCGAAGTTGTACCCGATGTTGGCCGATGCCTCCACGCTGAAACGTGACGTGATCGAAGGGATCGATATCCTCGTCATCCGGGAACTGACCGGCGGCATCTACTTTGGGAAACCAAAAGGGATCGAGAAGCTGCCGAATGGGAGTGAGCGGGGTGTCAACACCGAGGTCTATACCACTGAAGAAATCCAACGCATTGCGAAAATCGCGTTCGAGGCAGCGAGAAAACGCCGGAAAAAAGTGATGTCCGTCGATAAAGCGAACGTGCTGGAGTCATCCGAACTGTGGCGTCGTGTCGTAACCGACGTTCACAAGGATTATCGAGATATAGAGTTGAGTCATATCTATGTTGACAATGCGGCGATGCAACTCGTGCGCAACCCGCGGCAGTTCGATGTGATGCTGTGCAACAACATATTCGGTGATATTTTGAGCGATGAGGCCGCGATGTTGACCGGGTCCATCGGTATGCTGCCGTCGGCTAGTATTGGCGCGCAGGTCGGACTGTTCGAGCCGATTCACGGCAGCGCGCCGGACATTGCAGGGAGGAATGTGGCGAATCCCATTGCGACGATTGCCTCGGCGGCGATGATGCTGTCTTATGGATTCAAGTTGGACAAGGAAGCCACTGCCATCGAGCAAGCGATCATGAAGACCCTGGATCTCGGCTATCGCACGAAAGATATTCATAGTCCGGGTACTCGCCTGGTCAGCACGACAGAAATGGGCGAGGCCATTCTGCGAAATCTGAGCTGAGCGAGATTCTCGATACAGATGAAGACCGATCTCAAAACTCGATTGATCCAGACCGTTGCCGGTACCGGAGACTCAGGCTGGTCCGGTGATGGAGCTGCGGCCTATGCGGCTTGTCTGAATGAGCCGAAGAGTCTCACCTTCGACGCAGAGGGAAACCTCTTTATCGCTGACTCTGAGAACCACGTCGTTCGGAGGATCGACTGGAAGACCAACCGTATCAGGACGATTGCTGGCCACATTCAGGCGTTTGAAACAGGAGCGAAACCTGTTTCGCCTGATCCGATGACTGAAGGAGTGGATAGCGATCCTTTTGCCGAAAGCGATGCGGTCAATTTGCACACCGTCACCCAACAGACGGACCTGAGTGGGACCGTGCGTTACATTGCGACCGGTACAGCACCGGCCACACGATTCAGTGGTGATGGTGGTCCTGCGGAGCATGCCCTGTTGAATTTTCCGACAGCGGTGGTGGTCGATCGGGCAGGGCATCTCTACATTGCGGATACGCTAAACCACCGGGTGCGGCGTGTGGACGCGGTGACAGGGGTGATCACGACAGTTGCGGGCATGGGCCGGCCTCGGGACTTTGGTGACGGGGGATTGGCCACGGAGGCCGGGTTGAACGAACCGGCTGCCTTAGCATTGAGCGAGAGAGGCATCCTCTATATTGCCGATCAGAACAACAACCGCGTGAGGGCGGTGGATTTGGCCACCGGAGTGGTTTCTACGGTCGCAGGGACAGGAACAGCAGCCTATAATGGAGACGATGCGGCTGCGACAGAAACCGACCTGGCCGGTCCCAGCGGATTGGCACTGGCATCAGATGGCACGCTATTCATTGCCGATTGCTTCAATGGAAGGATCCGCGCTGTCGATCCTGTCACTGGTCTCATACGAACTGTGGTGGGGGACGGCGGTGAGTATCGGTACCAGGGGCCGGATGAACCACTCAGTAGCAGTCTCTCACGGCCATCGGGAATTGCGTTGGATGAAGAGGGGAATCTCTACGTAACTGACTCGGACAATCATCTGGTCCGGCGATGGAACCGAATCACCGGACGTATTGAGCGCATTGCCGGTGTGGGTGTGGCTACCTATGGGGGTGACGGCGGCGCGGCCCTCGAGGCCGGATTGAGCTACCCGTTTGGGATCGTGATGGATTGTGCGGGGCATGTGCTCGTGGCCGATACGTTCAATCATCGTATTCGCGAGATCGCGCAGTAGGTAGGATCGAGGCTCATGGTGAAAAAACAATCTGGGTATGTCGTGGCGGTCGTCGGCGCCACCGGGGCAGTCGGCACCGAGATGATCGCGGTGCTCGAGGAGCGAAAGTTTCCCGTCGCACGCCTGCTACCGCTCGCATCGACTCGGTCGGCCGGCGGTACGGTGATATTTGAAGGAAACGAGGTTACCGTCGAGGTGTTGACGAAGGACTCGTTTGCCGGCGTGGATATCGCACTTTTTTCTGCCGGTGCGGATCTCAGTCGAGAGTTTGCTCCGATCGCGGTGAAGGCCGGTGCGGTGGTGATCGATAATAGTGCCGCCTGGAGGATGACTCCTGAGGTGCCGCTTGTGGTACCGGAGGTGAATGCGCATGACATTCAACGGCACAAGGGTATCATCGCCAATCCGAATTGTTCTACGATTCAAATGGTCGTGGCGCTGAAACCCCTGCATGATGAGGCCAGGATCAAACGGATTGTCGTCACGACCTTTCAATCGGTCTCCGGCACCGGGAAGGACGCCATGGATGAGCTGATGACGGAATGCCAAGATCTGTTGAGCTTTAAGTCGGCGAATCCCAAGGTCTATCCCTATCAGATCGCCTTCAATTGTTTGCCGCAGATCGACGATTTTCTGCCGTCAGGGTATACGAAGGAAGAGATGAAGATGGTCCATGAGACGAGAAAGATCATGGGCGACCAGTCGATTCATGTAACAGCGACGACTGTGCGGGTTCCGGTGTATGTCGGACATTCGGAAGCCGTCAACATTGAGACGGAGCGAAAGTTATCGGCCAACGATGCCCGCGCCATTCTTTCCACCGCGCCAGGCGTGCTGCTCTACGATGATCCGGCACACAAGATCTATCCCATGCCGTTGGAGGTGGCCGGGAAGGACGAGGTCTATGTCGGCCGCGTTCGCGAAGATGAATCGATCGCTAACGGGCTCAATCTGTGGGTGGTAGCGGATAATTTGCGCAAAGGGGCCGCGCTCAATGCGGTACAAATCGCAGAACATTTAGCTCAAGGCTGATGGCTGAGTGGGGACATCTAGGCAAGGTCTTCATCGGAGTCGGGCTATGCGTGGTGTTGGTTGGCCTGTTGCTGCTGATCGCAGATCGCGTTCCAGGAATTGGGAATCTCTTGGGATGGTTCGGCAAGCTCCCCGGCGACATTTCCATTCGACGAGATAACTTTAGCTTCTCATTTCCCCTTGCAACCAGCCTGCTCCTCAGCATCATCTTAAGTCTGGTATTCTACTTGATAGCATGGATATTTCGCCGGTGAAGCAATTGAGGATCGAATTGTGCCGAGCGATCGTGGCGGGAGCATGTGTTTTTGTTCTGTATTCGGGGGTCGAGGCGGCGCAGTCGATCAGAGTTCTGCTATCGGCCGATGTGCTAGGGCTTGATATGCGTGCAGACAGTCCGTTGTGGGTGACGGATGCAAAAGGCCATAGTCAGACTCTGCGTGGGCTGGTCCAGGTTGCAGCAGCAGAAACGGGGTTTTTGTTGAACGGTGTCCGCATGCAGACGAATCAGTTGACGCTGCAGGGTGGAGAGCAAGGCCTCACACTGACCTTTCCACGGCTTTCTCGGAAACCAAACGGGGCGGCAGTGTCATCGGGTGACTCCGGCACAGAGATCTCGGTGAGCGGTGTTGTCTATCTAGTGAGAAGAGGGAAGGGGTTTCTAGTCATTAATCGTGTGGATGTTGAAGAATACGTCAAAGGGGTGGTTCCCGCCGAGGTCAGTTCAACCTGGCATCCGGAGATGTTGAAAGCACAGGCGGTCGCAGCCAGGACCTATGCACTCTATCAGCAGATGCTGAGCGCTGCGCGAGAGTACGACGTCGTGGCTACGGTGCAAGACCAGGTCTACCGCGGGAAGCAGGGGGTTGATGCCGGAATTCTACGTGCGGTCGAAGAAACGCGTGGGCTGGTCGTGACCTACCAGGATGCGCCGATCTACGCAGCGTTCTCATCGACGGCCGCCGGACTGACGGAAGATGCCATGAATGTGTGGTCGAAAGAGTATCCTTATCTCAAGGGCGTGGAGTGCCCCTTTGACATTATGTCGCCCTACTATCAATGGAGGTCCTCCTTCAAACTCGATACCCTCGAGCAGAGTTTGCGGCTGCAAGGGTTTTCCGTTGGTACCATCGCAACGATGACGCCTTTGTCGTTCAGCCGTGGGGGGCGAGTCGCGAAGCTGCGTATTCTCCACTCTGGTGGAGAATTGGTTCTTCGCGGAGAGGAGTTACGGAAAGCCGTCGGCTACACCATCATTCCCAGCACGCAGTTTGCCATCGAATCGATCGGCCGCGACGTGGTGCTTTCCGGCTTCGGCGCGGGGCATGCCGTCGGCATGTGCCAATGGGGTGCGAAGGAACTGGCTGAATTGGGCTATCCATTCTCCACGATTCTTCAGTATTATTATCCAGGGACAGAAATACAGAATATGACGCTGACTAAAGCTCCGATCCCGCCGTCTTCCTGATGCAGCTCTCAGAATTCGACTTCCCGTTCGACCCCTCGCTGATTGCCACTCACCCAACCCTCCCGCGCGATCACGCTAGGCTGCTCGTTCTGCAGCGTGTCGACCGCTCGCTCGCTCATCGCCGCGTCGACGAGTTACCCGATCTTCTTCAGCCAGGCGATCTCTTTGTGGTCAACGACACAAAGGTATTGGCCGCGCGCGTAGCTGGATTAAGGCGTCCTTCCGGCGCGGAAGTCGAGATCCTCTTTGTGAAGGATCTCGGCGATGCGATATGGGAAGTGTTGATCAAGGGAACGTTTCGTCCTGGACAACTTATTGAGATGCGTCCAGAGGCTGTTGCTGTGGTGGTTGAGCGTGGCGCGACCAGAACGACGGTTCGGGTCGAGAGTCCGATTCCGTTGTCTGAATGGTTGCGGCAACATGGTCGAATGCCGCTCCCCCCCTACATGAAACGGGCACCTACTGACCAGGATCGCGAATGGTACCAGACCCTGTTCGCGCAGCATGAGGGCGCAATTGCGGCACCGACCGCCGGGCTCCATTTCACACCGAAGCTGCTGGCACGGCTGCAACAGCGAGGGATAGGTCTTACGACTGTCACGCTCCATGTTGGCGTTGGAACCTTCAAACCGGTGACGGTCGATCGGATCGAAGACCATCGGATGGGCGCAGAATGGATTGAGGTCGGAGCAGAGGCGGTGCGTGCCATCAAGCAGGTGCGAGCAACAGGGAAACGAATTGTCGCTGTCGGGACCACCGTCGTGCGCGCACTCGAAACTGCAGCTTGCGCGGACGGCCAGATTCGGCCCTATCGTGGAGAGACAGATATGTTTATGACACCAGGGTTTCCGTTCAAGGTAGTCAATGCCCTCCTCACGAATTTTCACTTGCCACGTACCACGTTGTTGATGCTGGTCTCCGCATTGGCCGGGACAGAATGTCTTCGACAGGCCTATGCAGAAGCGGTTCGCGAACGGTACCGTTTCTATAGTTATGGCGATGCGATGTTGATTCTTTAGCATGATGCTCAAAAAGGCCGCCAGCTGCGTTCTCGCATCGTTCAGATCCTCAACGTACCCCAGAGGGTACGCCTCCGGGTCTTCACTCGCTGCGGCCTTGCTGGACGGCCTTTTTGAGCATCCTGCAGCTATTTTTTTCGGGAAATTCTGTCAGATCCCAACGATGTATTGTGCATAAACTGAGGTTTTCCGCAGACTGCTGACAGAGTCTGAAAGTCATTTGTCCTTCAAGTCCGAAAGCTCGGACTGAAGATCGCCTGAGACTTTCGGACTTGAAGACTTGATGACTTCTAGTAGAGGTACTAGAGCAACTCTCGGTTGATCTTGATGGGGATGGCTGTTTTGAGCGACTCAGTGTAGGCCATCAGTGCGCGTTGTTGTTTTTGGAAGAGGACGTCCTGCACGGCTCGGTCCTTCCCTGCTGCGGCCTTTGCCGGGTCTGATTCCGTTTGCCGTAGCGTAAGAGCTTGCGCCTCGGCAAGCTCGGCAGGGGTGAGGGCCACGGCGTCGCGGATGATCATCTTGGCTTTATTGCTCAGTACTTCTTTCGCTTCCATTGCTTCGAATATCGCGGGTGTCAGATGATTCGCTGCCAGGAGTCGTTGGTAGACCTCCGGATCGAACGTGCCGTTTTTTTGAAAGTCCGGGATCCGCATGATGACTTCACGCAGATCGGCGTCAGCCACGGTGAGACCCATGTTTTTTGCCGCAATAAGCCAGGTCCTATTGTCAATGAGTTGATCCACTACTAATTGCTTGATCGTTTCGTCTTTGAATTCTCCGGGGACTTTGTCCTTATAGAATCGATAAGTGTTCTCATAGGCGCGTCGGAACTCATCGCGGGACACGGTGAGATCTCCGACTGAGGCGACGACGGTGCCGGTTTGTTCGTCGAAACCCCACCAGCCCATGGTGATGACGAAGGCGAGGGCGATGATCCCCATGATGGACTTGAGAAGCCACGGATAGCTATGCGACGCTTCACGCATCAATTTGAGCATGACAACCTTTCGAAAAGTTCGTGTGGACGAATTCTACTCAGGGATCTGTCCAAAGGCAAGAGACGAACTTTTCTCCAAGCTACGGTATCGTGATCGAGTAGAGTTGTCAGTTCGTGAAGACGAGAAATATCACTCATAAGGCCTGATCTGTCGAAGAATGGTCTTTGTTTGTGCTAGGTAATCCGATTTGTTATACTTTGCCACTAATTGTAAGGAGATCCCTTGGCGGAGGAGGTCAGCGGGGTTCATTCAATCGGTGCCGGGATTTATCCCAAGGCGCAGGTTCTGAACCGTGGTATCGCTAAGTTGATCGATCTGCTCATCGTCGCGGCAGCTGCTCAAATGTTCATGCCGGTAGGTTTTCTTGGTGGATTGGCGTATATACTGATCGCTGATGGATTCGCCGGTGGGCGCAGCATCGGTAAACGGTTGATCGGCCTTCAGACGGTGCATCCAGATCGGCGCGAGGCAGCAGGGTTTCGGGAATCCATTATCCGTAATCTGCCCCTTGCAGTAGCTCAGGCAGCCTTCGCCGTCCCGTATGTGGGATGGCTTGTGTCGGTAGCAATCATTGCGTTTGAAGCGGTATTGATTATCGGGAACGAACAGGGGCGGCGTCTTGGTGATGAAGTGGCCGGTACCCAAGTGTTGGATGTCGGGCGCCTGGCGTTGCCTGACTGAGCGCGCTGTCGGAGTGTGAGGGGGGAGGGGAGAGCAATCGTGGGCTTTGGGAGCGATATCTTCGGATGGTTCTCGAACGACTTGGCCATTGACCTGGGGACGGCGTCGACCCTCGTGTATGTGCATGGGAAAGGGATCGTGCTCAACGAACCCTCGGTCGTGGCGGTTGAGAAAAAGACCGAACGCGTGCTCGCGGTCGGCACGGAAGCGAAGAGAATGTTGGGTCGCACGCCGGGCAACATCATTGCGGTACGACCCATGAAAGAAGGCGTGATCGCTGACTTCGAAATGGCGGAACAGATGTTGAAGCGGTTCATTCAGAAGGCGCACAACCGAAGCGCGTTCGTGCGTCCGCGCATCATCATTGGTGTGCCGTCGCGCATTACGCAAGTGGAGCAGCGGGCAGTCCGAGACTCGGCAGAATTGGCCGGCGCCCGAGAAGTGTATCTGATCGAAGAGCCAGTGGCCGCAGCCATTGGCGCCGGTCTGCCGATTACCGAACCCTCAGGTAACATGGTGGTCGATATCGGTGGCGGCACGACCGATATCGCCGTCATTTCGCTCGGCGGAATCGTTTATAGCGAGTCTGTCAAGGTTGCGGGCGATCGCATGGACGATGCGATTATGAATTATATTAAGAAGAAGTATAACCTCCTCATCGGTGAACATATGGCGGAACGGATCAAGTTCGAAATCGGGTCCGCCTACCCCTTTGAGGAACGCAAGACGATGATGATCAAGGGGCGTGACTTGATTTCAGGCATTCCCCGCACATTGGTGATAGATGACGCAGAAGTCCGTGAAGCACTGCAGGAACCGATCGGCACAATCGTCAACGCGATTAAAGTGGCACTGGAGAATACCCCGCCTGAGTTGGCGGGCGACATTATCGATCGTGGCGTCGTACTCACGGGCGGGGGCTCTTTGTTGAAGGGCATGGATACGCGCTTTCGTGAGGAGACGAATCTGCCGATCATCACCGTGGACGACCCTCTGACTTCCGTAGTTTTAGGGGTCGGGAAAATCCTCGATGAATTGGATCTGCTCGCCAAGGTGTCGGTGATGTCTCAGGCCAATACCTACCGATAAGGTTCCATCCCGAACTCCCTTTATGTGGATGGCTCACTCTAGTTCTCCCTACGGTGCCAGACGTATTGCGCTTGCCTGCTTTGCCCTCCTATTGGTGGCTCTTTTTCTGTTTCCCAGTCAAATTCAAGGACTCTTGCAGTATCTGGGTGGGCCGGTCGGATACGCGGTGCGTATTCCTCTTGAAACCATTGCGTCCATCGATGCCGGCATTGCCGATCGCTGGGAGCGGTACGTGGTGTTGCAAGGGGTACAGGAAGAGAACCAACAATTGCGCAAAGAAATTGAGTGGCTGCGCGGGCAACATAGCCAGTTGCGCGAATCGGCTGCCGCAACAGAACGATTGACGGCCTTGCTGCACTTTAAGGAGCAGGCGCTTCCTACGATGATAGCCGCTCAAGTCATCGGGCGCGATGCCACAAATCGGTATCGTGCCATTATTCTCAATAAGGGCGAGAGCGATGGGATCAAGCCGGACATGGGAGTAGTCACGCCTGCCGGTGTCGTCGGGCGTGTCGTGAAAACGACAGGGGCGTCCTCGGTGGTGCTCTTGGTGACTGATCCGAACAACGCCATCGCGGGTCTCATTCAGCGGACGAGAGATGAAGGGATTGTGCAGGGGACTCAACAAGGGTTGGCCCAGCTGAAGTATATTCCGTTGTTGTCGACGCTTCGAGACGGTGATCGGGTCGTGACCTCTGGCCTTATCGGAGATTTCCCCCGAGGGCTCGTGATCGGTACGATTACGAGCATCGATAAACAGGAGGGCGCCCTCTTCCAGTCTGCTGAACTCATACCGGAGGTCGATGTCGGTCGTGTAGAGGAAGTGTTGGTAATTCAGACGTCCTATGGACAGTCTACGAAGGCTGGGGTTGGGGCGGGAGCGGATCCGATCGAGAAGTCAGCACCATGAAATTCCTCTTCTATATAATTCTCATGCTGCTGCTCGTCCCCTTGCAGACGACGCTGTTGCCACATCTGAGCGTATGGAATATCAAACCTGATTTAGGGCTTGTGGCCGCCGCACTCGTCGGGCTTTTTGCTGCTGAACTGGAAGGCCTTCTTGTAGGACTCGCGATCGGATGGGTCCTGAGTCTGTTCTCAGCCGGCGAACTTTGGCTGAGTCTTCTCACGAACGGTGGCGTTGGCCTCTTGGCAGGATTTCTGGTGCGGCAAGTGTCGCAGGTGACCGCGATTTCACTGGGTGCAGGGTTGCTGCTGGTATCGTTGGTGAGCGGGCTGCTTGCCGCAATGAGTTTCAAGGATTTCGATATGTCTCAGATGTGGTGGATGGTCCAGTCCATTGTCTTTCCGCAAGCATGTTTCGACGGGGTGATGGGGGCGGGGCTCTATTGGCTCCTCTCCCGACGATTTGATCTCAACCGCCTGAGGACTGAATAGCAGGTCTGTAATGGGCGTGGTGGAACGTTGATTGTGACACATGGCAACAGCTGGTTTGCACGATTCTGAACTTGGGGAACTCCAACGCCGGCTGATCATCCTCCGCGTCGGCTTGTTGCTCGTCGTGGCGTTACTGGGGCTGCAGCTCTGGAACTTACAGATTCGTGAGGGCCCCTACTACCGGGATCTCTCGGAGAACAATCGAACGCGTTCTGTCATCATGGAGCCGGCTCGGGGGCTCATCTACGATCGCAACGGGGTGTTGTTGGCGAACAATGTTCCCAGCTTCACACTCTATGTTTCGCTCGAAGACGTCAAAGACCGCGACCTGCTCATCGAACAACTCAGCAATCTCCTGGGGCTAGACGAGGCGCTCGTGAGGAAGAAGCTCACGGCTCGCGGTAGTAAGCAACTGCCGCGCAAGGTGAAGGATCGCTTAACCCTTCGAGAAGCGACGTTGATCGAGTCTCACCGGCTGGACTTGCCCGGGGTGATGGTGCAGGTCGAATCGCAACGGAACTATCCGAGCGGAATGACAGCCTCGCATATATTGGGTTATGTCGGGGAGGTGTCGCCTGAGCAATTGGAGAAGCCTGAATTTGCCGACCTGCACCAGGGCAGCATTGTCGGGCAATATGGTGTGGAGAAGTTTTTCGACCGTCTCATGCGTGGTCAGGCCGGAGAGAAAAGCATAGAAGTCGATGCGGTGGGGCATGAAAAGCGAACCGTGGTTGTGGAACAGCCCCATGCAGGGGATAATTTGTATCTTACGATCGATGCCCGGCTACAAAAAGTAGCCGAAAATCTGTTGGGGGAGGAAACCGGCGCAATTGTCGCGCTTGATCCGAGGACAGGCGACGTGCTGGCTATGGCCAGCCGCCCTGGCTTCGATCCGAACATTCTCTCGCGCGAACTGACACCGAAACAATGGGCCGAGATCGTGCAAGACGAGGGGCGCCCCTTGAACAATCGAGCCTCGCAAGGGCAATACCCGCCTGGTTCGGTTTTCAAAGTGATGATGGCTGCCGCAGCGTTGGAAACGAAGACCGTAACACCGTCGACTTCTATCTACTGCAATGGAGGGTATCAGTTCGGTCGCCGCGTGTATCATGACTGGAAAGCCGGTGGGCATGGTTCGGTGGATCTTCGGCACGCGCTCGTACACTCGTGCGATGTCTATTTCTATACCGTTGGTCAGCGGATGGGGATCGAGACGATGGCTTCCTTTGCCCATCAGTTTGGATTGGGAGAGGAGACGGGGATTGAGTTGCCATCTGAACGGGTTGGGATCGTGCCTTCCGAAGCCTGGAAAAAAAAGGTGAAGAATGAGGCTTGGTTGCCGGGTGAAACGATTTCTGCAGCAATTGGACAGGGCTATGTGAATGTGACTCCGTTGCAGATGGCAACCTTGATCGGCACCGTCGCAAACGATGGGGTGATGTTTCGTCCGCGATTGGTTCAGGCTGTGATGGATCGAGCGACAGGAGAACTGCAGCAGCGGTCTGTGGTTCCCAAGCGTACCTTGAATCTGAGACCTGGGATCTTACCGGTGATAAAAGAAGCGCTGGCGGGGGTGGTCAAGGAAGGAACGGCTACGAAAGCGCAGTCGGCACTGGTGACGATCGCCGGGAAAACCGGCACGGCCCAGATGACGGCATTGCGCACCGGCCCGGAGAAAGATATTCCGAAGAAGTTCCGCGATCATGCCTGGTTTGTCGCATTCGCTCCTGTTGAGGCGCCCACCATTGCCGTTGCGGTGATCGGTGAGCATATGGGTCACGGGGGGTCTGCCTCCGCGCCTCTCGCCAAAGAGCTGATCGAGACCTATGTGAAATTGAACCTCTCCGCTCCTTCCAGTGTGAAGGACGGTGCTGTCGCGCGGATAGGGGACGCTGGAGAACAGGGAGCAAGATGATCGACCGGGTGTTCATGAGCCGGGGCTTCGACAATTTCGATTTCCGTTTTATCGGACTGATCTTTTCCATCTTGGGAATTGGCGTCTTGTCGATTTATAGCGTGACGCATGACCAAGTGGTTGCCTACCCGTTTTATGCCAAACAGATCGTGTGGATTTTGCTAGGTACGGTCGCGTTTCTCGTTATGTGGCTCTCGGACTATCATCGTATCGCACGGTTAGCGTATCCTGCCTATGTAATTATCTTAATCTTACTCGCCGTTGTGCTCTTTGAGGGCAAGAGCAGTCGAGGGGCGCAACGATGGATTCCGATGGGGCCATTTGCATTTCAGCCATCGGAATTCGCAAAGCTGATTCTCATTTTGACCTTGGCGCACTACTATTCGCAAGCGCCGCGGATAGGCTGGCTCCAGCGAGTGGTGCTCCCGGGGCTGTTGGTGCTGCCGGGGTTGCTCCTGATCTTGAAACAGCCGGATCTCGGGAGTGGGTTGAGCTTCTTGGCAGTCTATGCGGCGATGTTGCTGATGGTGGGCATGCGGTCGAAGGCAATAGGTGTCATCCTCCTGTTTTCGTTGATGCTATTTCCCTTCGCCTGGGAGATGATGTGGGGGTCATTGCATGATTATCAGCGGCAGCGCATTATGACGTTTGTCGATCCAGTCTACGATACGGGAGGCAAGGGATATCATGCGCTCCAATCTCGGATTGCCATTGGAGCGGGGGAGTTGACGGGGAAGGGGCTCTACGGAGGGACGCAAAGCCAGTTGAAGTTTTTGCCTGAGGGGCATACTGACTTTGTCTTTTCGGTGTTTGCAGAGGAATGGGGATTTCTCGGAGTGCTGGTTCTCTTGCTGTTGTTTGTCGGGTTGATCTGGCTGTCGTTAGAAATTGTGGCGCGCGCGAAGGATCAGCTCGGAGCGCTGCTGGCAGTCGGCATCCTCTGCATGTTGTCTTTTTGCGTTGTGATCAATATCGGCATGACGGCGGGTATGTTCCCCATCGTGGGGATTCCCCTCCCGCTCATGAGTTACGGCGGGAGTGCGACGATTATGACGATGGCGTCGTTGGGTCTGCTGTTGAACGTCAAACGCCGTCGATTAAGTTTTTTTTAGCGAGTAGGGGCATCGCACGGTCTCGAATGAATCGGGATTGAGGCAAGAGGTTAAAATTAGGGTGCGAACCGTCTGATCGACGAGTTGTCGAGTGGAGGCCGAAACCTGAGGATTTCCCGCGTTCGTCCTGCACATCGGCATGATGGTTCTACTGAATGGAAGGAGTGGGTATGGGAGTAGAAATTGCGATTACAGTCGCACGCGAGGAAACTCGTGTCGCAGTGTTGGACGGCGGAGTCGTCACGGATCTCTTTGGGGATCGTGCGAAGCACAAGGACTTTGTCGGGAACATTTATAAAGGAAAAGTAGCGAAAGTATTGCCTGGCATGCAGGCGGCATTTGTGGATATCGGCCTCGCGAAGGCAGCCTTCATGCATGTGTCTGATTTGTCGTTGGATTCCGAGCCAGGCGACACGCTTGTGGATGCGGTTGAGGACGACAAGGAAGCCGACAAGGATGGGGATATGCTGAGCCCTCGGCGCCAAAGCTCCAAGCCGATCGAGCAGTTGCTGAGTGAGGGGCAGGAGCTGATGGTGCAGATTTCCAAAGGGCCTATCGGCACGAAAGGCTCGCGGGTCACGACCTATGTGTCGCTCCCTGGCCGGTATCTCGTGTTCATGCCCAATGTGGAACATATCGGTGTGTCCCGCCGCATTGCCCGAGACGAGGAACGGGCTCGACTCAAGGACATTATGAAGCGGGTGCGGCAACCAGGCTGCGGGTACATCGTCCGCACGGTGAGCGAAGGGGTCAAAGAAGACGAGCTGCGATCCGACGTCGATTTTTTACATGTGCTCTGGCAAGACATTTTGGCGAAGCGAGAACAGAAGGGGGCGCCGGCATTGCTCCACGCCGATCTGAGCCTGAGCTTTCGTGTTGTGCGCGATCTTTTCGGAAAGAAAGTCGATCGGTTATGGATCGACTCGCGTGAGGAGTACCAGGCGGTCCGAGATTTCGTGCAGCGATTTTCTCCGGAGCAAACGTCACGCATTCATTTGTACGATAAAGATGAAAGTCTCTTCGATCATCTGGGGGTCGAGCAGGAGATGGCGCGGGCTCTCAGTCGCAAAGTCTGGCTCAAGTCCGGTGGGCATCTCGTCATCGATCATACGGAAGCGATGACCGTCATCGACGTCAACACCGGACGGTTCGTGGGAAAGCGCGATCAGGAGGAGACCATTCTCAGGAACAATCTGGAGGCGGCAAAAGAAGTGGCGTATCAGATGAAGCTGCGCGGGATCGGCGGCATCATCATCGTTGACTTTATCGACATGGAGAGAGAGAAGAATCGTGACAAGGTGTATCACGCGTTACTCGACGCGATGTCAACCGACAAGGCCCGCACCAGAGTGTCCAGAATCTCTGACTTAGGGCTGATCGAGATCTCTCGTGAGCGGGTAAGGGAGGATCTCCTCCGTTCACTGTCCGAGCCCTGTCACTATTGCGAAGGGCGGGGCTATACGAAATCTCCAACCACAGTAGTCTATGAGATATTCCGCGATGTCCGCCGGATCGGCAGCAGTCCTGAGATGCAGCGAATCGTCATCGGCGCTCACCCCTCGGTTGTCGGACTGCTCCAAGATGAGGAGCGCCAAGGTCTGGAGGCCGTGGAGCGCGAGTGTGCCGCGAAAATCATTGTCATGCCGGATGAGCAGTTGCATCTGGAGCAGTACGACCTCGCGGTTCTCTAGCAGGATGCTAAAAAAGCCCACCAGCGGCGTTCTCGCATCGCTCAGACGCTCAACGTACCGAAGCGTACGCCTCGCCTCTTCGCTCGCTGCGGCCTTGCCCGCGGAACGGCGCGTCTTGACGCGCCGGGGTTGGGCGGGTGAGAAGTCTGGACTTTTTGAGCATCCTGCGCGAGGTTTGTCTGTTGTCCTAGATGTGCGGGCCATTGAATTTCCACCGTGCCACAATAGTTTTTTCGCAGCCTGCTAAAGATTGTGGCTCTCATGCGACAAGACGTATGCAATCGTTCAGCAAGTCTGTAGGTGTGGATTCCTCTGCTGAGGTCGCGGATCCTGCCTCCGTTCAACCCATGACAAGACAGGTGTTAGAGTCATGGCTCCGCCTGCAGGCGATCGATGGAGTGGGAGACCTGACGGTGCTTCGATTAGTGCGCGCCTGGCATTCTCCCGATGCCGTTCTGCATGCTTCCCGTGATGAGTTGATTCAAAAGGGATGCAGTTCGCAGCTGGCGGATGCGATCCAACGCGGGCCTGATCGTTCTGCTTGTCGGAGCATCGAACGGGAACTGAAGGCGATCGAACGTGGGCGCATTGAAGTCCGGAGCCTCTTGGATCCTGGGTATCCCGCGCGGCTGAAGATGATTGCGGACCCTCCGCCGCTCCTGTACATCACAGGCACATTGACTGAACAGGATGAGCTGGCGGTGGCCATCGTGGGCGCCCGGCGTGCGACGCCAGCCGGACGTGCCATGACAGAAGAGTTGAGCCGCGATTTAGCTGGAGCAGGTATGACGGTGGTGAGTGGGCTGGCGCGTGGGGTCGATGCAGCGGCCCATCGAGGCGCGCTCGCCGCACAGGGGCGCACCATTGCGGTGCTGGGCTGCGGGATCGATCGGACCTATCCGCCGGAGCATGAACGATTGCGCCGGCAGATTGAGGAGCAGGGGGCGGTTGTATCCGAGGTGCCGATGGGTGCGCCGCCCCACAGCCATCACTTTCCTCGGCGAAATCGCATCATCAGTGGGTTATCGCTGGGCGTGATTGTGACAGAGGCGGCCATCAGCAGCGGATCGCTGATTACCGCGAAGTTGGCCGCTGAGCAGGGCCGAGAGGTGTTTGCCGTTCCTGGTTTTGTGAAGGAAGATACCAGCCGCGGGACGAACGCACTGCTCAAGGAGGGTGCGGCCTTAATCGAACGCGCGCAGGATGTCATCGACGCGATCCTGCCGCAGCTGGAACCGGCGTTGCGCCTGCGCGTGCAGCCTTCTCGGGAGAAGCACGAACGCGGTGATCAGTTGGGCAAAGAGGAACAACAAGTGTATGACGCCCTGTCGTATGACCCGTTCACCGTGGACGACGTGATTGTTGCCACAGGGTTGTCGGTATCCATTGTGATGGCGGCGCTCTTGTCTCTTGAGCTTCGACAGCGAGTCAGGCAGCTGCCGGGACAGCGGTATCTTCGAACATAATCGTCGAACAGTTGCACAGACTTGTATTATTTGATACGGATGAGTGGGCAATCCTTCTAGCGAACCGGAGTCTTCATGGCCAAGGCACTTATTATTGTCGAGTCCCCGACGAAAGCGCGCACCATCAGCAAGTATCTGGGGCGTGGTTATACCGTCATGGCCTCGGTCGGCCATATTAAGGATCTTCCCACCAGCAAGCTCGGTGTTGACCTGGAGCACGATTTCGAGCCGCAATATGTGACGATCAAGGGAAAATCGAAGGTTCTGGCGGAGATTAAGAAAAAGGCAGAAGAGGTCGACAAGGTGTTTCTCGCGCCGGACCCTGACCGGGAAGGCGAAGCCATTGCGTGGCATCTCGAGCAAGAATTGCTGGGCAAATCCAAGCCCAAGTCCAAGAAAAAGACCGAAGGCAAGGTTTTTCGGGTACTGTTTAACGAAATCACGGAATCGGCCATCAAGCGCGCGCTGCAGTCGCCGGGCCAGGTCGATATGAAATTGGTGAATGCGCAGCAGGCTCGCCGGGTGCTTGACCGGATTGTGGGGTACCAAGGCAGCCAGCTGCTCTGGACCAAGGTGCGCCGTGGGCTCAGCATGGGCCGGGTTCAGTCCGTGGCGATGCGGCTGATTTGCGAACGTGAACAAGAACGAGAAGCCTTTCGCGCTGAGGAATACTGGTCGATTGCGGTGATGTTGTCCGGGACCAATCCCCCGCCATTCGAAGCCAAACTGCATAGCATTAATGGGCAGGATGCGTCGATTACGACAGAGATCGATGCCCAGCGCATTGTCTCGGCTGTTCAAGGGAAGGAGTTTGTCGTTGACTCGATTGAACGAAAAGAAAAGAAACGGAACCCTGTCGCCCCGTTCATCACCAGCCGGCTCCAACAGGAAGCGGCTCGCAAGCTGCATTTCTCATCAAAGAAAACGATGACCCTCGCGCAAAAGCTATACGAGGGGATCGAAATCGGAGCGGAAGGTCAGACCGGTCTCATTACCTATATGAGGACCGACTCCCCGCGTATTTCGAATGAGGCGATGACAGAAGCGCGACAGGTGATCCAGGAGCGGTTTGGCGCAGAATATTTACCTGCCACGCCAAACGTGTACAAGACGCAGAAAGCGGCTCAAGAAGCGCACGAAGCAATTCGCCCCACATCGGCGGCGCGCGATCCTGAGTCGATCCGGCAATACTTGGAGCCGGATATCTATAAGTTGTACCAGTTGATCTGGAACCGGTTTATCGCATCGCAGATGGTTCCTGCGATCCTCGACGTCACGCGAGTGGAGTCGAGCCCCGTCGAGACGAATGAGAAGTTTCTTTTCCGCTCAACCGGCACCGTGGTGAAGTTTCCCGGCCATACGATCGTCTACATGGAGGGGAGCGACAAGGAACTCTTTGCGCAGAAGCAAAAGAGCGAGCAGGAGGTCGAGGATGAGGCCGAGCGCCAGTTACCGGTTCTGAGCGAGGGAGAGCAGCTGCGGCTTGTATCCCAGGAGGGGCAGACGGTCTTCGGCGTGCTGTCGAAACAACACTTCACGCAGCCCCCGCCTCGGTATAACGAAGCCTTATTGATTAAGGAATTGGAAGAAAAAGGCATCGGCAGGCCATCCACCTATGCGAGCATCATTTCGACAATTCAAGACCGCAAATATGCTGAAAAGACGGAGGGACGGTTCGCTCCCACCGAAACGGGGCGAACCGTGAACGATTTCCTGATGAAGGGATTTCCGGACCTGATCAACGTCGATTTCACCTCACATATGGAAATGGAACTGGACGAAGTCGAGGAAGGCAACAAACCGTGGGTGACGGCGGTGCGGGAGTTTTACGGGACGTTCGCGACGGATCTGGAGAAGGCGAAGACGATTCCTGGCCCCAAGGACACCGTGGAGCCGCCGACGGATATTGCTTGCGAGAAATGCGGTCGAATGATGGAGATTAAATGGGGGCGTAACGGCAAGTTTCTCGCCTGCCCTGCGTATAAGGACAAGCCTCCCTGCAAGAATACACAGAATTTTGAGAAACTCGAGGATGGCACCATTAAAATCGTTCCGAAGATTGAGTTGACGACGGATGAGAAGTGCGAGAAGTGCGGCAGTCCGATGGTGGTGAAGACCGGGCGGTTTGGAAAGTTCATCGCGTGCTCCGCCTATCCGGAGTGCAAGACCACCAAACCGCTCTCGCTTGGCGTGAAGTGCCCCCAGCCAGGCTGTGGCGGAGATCTTGTCCAGAAGCGTACGAGAAAAGGCCGTTCGTTCTTTGCTTGCAGTAAGTATCCGGCGTGCGAATATGCCTTGTGGGATCGCCCTATCAACAAGACCTGTCCGACCTGCAGCGCCCCGTTTCTCATCGAGAAAGTGAGCAAACAAGTCGGCCGCAGTGTCCAATGCCGTAGCGAAGAGTGTGGCTACCGCGAGGCAGGGTAAGCCGACTCTCCTCCATACGTCAAATTCCTTCCTACTATTCTAGCCCTGTCAACACAATCGATTGCCGAGCACCCCCCCGAGGCTCGCGTTCCGTTGTCCGCGAGATTGAGAACCAGTGTCGCCAGTGATGAAAATCAAACTCAAGGAGACTCGACCAACCAAGTTGACGAAGGCCTCGGACGTGTTGATAATGAAACAACATGGAGCCGTTGGCAGTGAAAGTCTCTTCACCCAAAGCGCGTCCGAGGGCCTGGCAAATTTGAGAAAGGGGGACACTATGAAAGCGAAAGAAGGCGTCGTCAACATCCTCAATAAGATCCTGACCGCAGATCTGACGGCGATCAATCAATACTTCGTGCATGCCAAGATGTGCGAGAACTGGGGCTATGAACGACTCCATCACAAAGTGCGGGAGCGGAGCATCGCTGAGATGAAAGACGCCGACGAACTCATCGGCCACATTCTCTATCTTGATGGTGTGCCGAACGTGCAACGTATGAATACTGTGCAGGTAGGAGAGACTGTTCCTGAGCAGCTCAAACTGGATCTGAAAGCCGAGCAAGAAATGCTCGCTTTGCTAAACGATGGCGTCGTGCATTGTACGAAGGTGACCGATTTCACCACGCGACACATGTTTGAGGACATGGCCAAAGACGTGGACCAACACATCGATTGGATCGAGACGCAACTGGAAACGATCAAGCAGGTGGGCGTGGAGAACTACCTGGCGGAACAGATCAAAAAAGAGGCGTAAGCGTCCCACCACGTATCCCACATTCTCCAATCCGTGTTTATCTGGGGAAAGTAAGGCGGGGAAGAAGAGAAGGCCTCCGCCAGCGGAGTGGGAGGGCACCACCCTTCCCACTCCGGTACCAGTGTATCGGGCACCGCTGATTGTTCCTGATATTGATGGTTCTCCTTATTGATAGTCTTCATTCAGCGACTTGAGGAACGCCACAAGCGCCGCGACGTCGCCGGTTGCGAGTGCGATACCTTGGAGTTGCACCGCTCCGTTACGTAACGTTCCCGCACGGGCTAGATTCGAGGCATCGATATAAAAATTAATAATGTCAGTCAATGTGGCGAATTGACCGTTGTGCATATAGGGAGCGGAATGGCTTAAGTCGCGAAGGCCCGGTGTTTTGAATCTGGCGATAGCCCGATCCAGGAGGTCTGCATCGGATAGCGTGCACGGCACTTGGTCATCGCACAAGATAGTCTTAATTTTTTCTTGCGGGTTCGGCATATCTGGGTTAGCGAAGATGTTCCAGAGCCCCAAATCGGTCAGCGTAGTTCCTGCCGTGGGGATGGATCGGAACCGTTCGCTTGCGCCGGGATGTAACTCCGTTGCGGGGAGGTCATTGGCCGTTCTTACGGGCGTAAGGATTAGGTGAGGGATGGGGAGTGCCGCGAATGACCCAGCTGCATGGCCTGCCCCTACCGAGGGATCGTCATACTCGCGTTGTGTGACGCCTGTATTGTGAAGCTTGAAGTCCGTAAAATTTGGTGCGGCATGGCAGGCGAGGCAGTTGCCGATTGCTCCTGCGGCCACTTCTGGCAGTGAGGCGGTTGGCGGAGTAGCCGGTTCCGCAAGAAATATCTTGAGTCCTGCTAATTCCGTCGCTCCAAATACGAATGGTTGAGTATGGAATTGGAATAGGCCGTTTCCTCGATTTGGATTAGACGTCACGAACTGAGGACTAACTAATCCGTTCACGAGCGTCAGGAGGCGGCGGCTGTAATCGAGCGGAGTTTCGCCACTGGTCGGCTGATGTGGGAGGCCGTTGCGACTCAAGAATACGTTGAACGGAGAGCGGATAAGATTGCCGGCATCGTCAGATTGCGAGAAGAGTAAGCCGTTGACGTAGGCCGCGACTACTTTCACAACCGCGTTGAAGATCTCCTGGTCGCTGGCTGATGCGATGAACACACGAAATTCAGGAGGCAGACGAAGTTCATCCGGAATGGATGGGTCGGCTCCGGTGAACAGGACGCGATAGGATAGTCCGTCGAATTGCTGAGCGATGTCTCCGCTGCCGTCGTCGTTCCGCATGACTTGTGCAATGTGATGGATCGCTTCCGCTTTTTGCCCCGGTAACCAGCCGAAGTTCCGACCGGTGAATGTCCCGACGATGAGATCCTCCAACGTCGAAAATTCCCCATCAAAGTGAAATAACGTTCCACCGGGTCTAGCGAGCGAGGCATTCACCAGCGGAGGAGAGTTGCGCGGCGCCATGAGTTTGCCATCCGGACGAGATGGAATTGGACTGCGGGAGGCGAAGTCTGTGTAGGTACGCATACCTCCACCAGAAATTCCCACAAATTCGTCAACGAAGTGGCAGGATCGACAATTCATGGACATTCCAGCAAATGGACTAGCGACGCCGGACGGATTACCACCGGGGAGTAACACCTTGGCTACGACAGGGTCGCCGACAGGGAGAGGATCATTCACGTTCCCGCCTGGCGGGAGATGTGCCTTAAAGAATTGAGCAAAGCGGGTTTCGACGAACAGCCGTTCGCCGACGTCGGCTTGGGCTCCGGGTGTTCCTGTGGCTGCAACTGAAGGCGGCGGAGCACTGCTGTTTCCGGATCCACATCCGACGAGGAGAAGAGCGATGAAGATCCAAGATGATCTTCCGACGGCATGTGCGAGGACCGTGTGGCGACGGCAAAAAGGAAACATGATGAAACCTCCCGCACTTCTATTGTGAATCAAAGCAGTTTCTCGTCGTTGGTTCGACAAGATCTGAGCCTGGAATAGATTTCTGTAATAGACAGAATGCTTGGACTAACTCCGGGTCAAATTGGGTGCCGGCTGCTACTCGGATAATTCTGAGGGCGATCCTGTTCCGCGTGACTCGGTTTGAAACTTCGGGGATGCGGATGGCGTCGAAGGCGTCGGCAATCGAGAGTATTCTGGATCCAAGGGGGATGAATCTCCCCCTGATGCCGTACGGATAACCAGATCCGTCCCATCGTTCGTGATGGTGGGCAATGAGGACGGTAGCCTCTCGGAGGAAAAAGAACGGTTCGAGTAGCGACGCGCCAAGCCGAGGGTGGTTCTGCACGGTGACATAGGACTCTGGATTGAGATGGTTCGCTCCAATGGTGAGTTCGTGAGGAAGCATCAAGAGCCCGATGTCGTGGAGGAAGACCGCGAGTTTCAGATCGTGCAACTTGTCTGTTGTCAGGCCGATCGCTTGCCCGATCAACAATGAGATCGCAGCTGTGCGACGGCCATGACCGGCCTGCCAGGGGAGGGCGTGATCCAACTCCCTGCTCGCTTGCTGCACAAGGATACTTTGAACATCGCGGCGTGACGCCAAAGGGAGTCGGAGACGGTCGATCTTCTGGAGCAATGTCTGGATCGTGATGATCCCAGGATGAATGTGTTCAGAGATGTATTGTTGCATCATCATTTCTCCAGGAAAACGAAGAGCCCAAAACCACATTGTGTGATCTTGGGCTCTGGGTGAAAAACCTCTGGCCGCAGTCTGTGTCGAGCGTGAGTGTGCGCTAGTTCATTCTTCTTTCCCGTGCTTTCCTGCCATCAGCGGCTGGTTCAAGACCCACATCTCGTACAGAGGGATGGTCATCATGATGAGAAACCCCACCGTCATAAGGGTATCGCCCGTCAGCATGGTCAAGACGAATATGGGGGAGACGTAGCTGATGAGCCAGGGAGAGACCAAGTCCAAAGTTACCCCACCGAATGAGATCCAGGTTGTGATGACTTTCAACCTGTTGCCGGCGCTGGTGAGATAGAGCACATGCACGAGAATCATAAACACGACCGGCATCGTAAAGAGGTGGAAGTGGGTTATTTCTGCCAGTTCCCTGAACGACATCGGTTCGCCGAATGTAGCATCCGACCCCCGGTAGTGACTGGCGATTCCTTGTGGAGACAGCCCGGTCATGCTGTGTGCCCAGAAGAATGAAAAGGTAAAGCCGGCCAGCATCAAGAGGAGAAAGAAGGTGTAAACCAGGCGGATGTGCCGGTCGGTGTCGCGGAGACGGAAGCGAGTGTTGAAATTGCGCATGGATGAGAATGTTGGCTACCCCTGTCAGTTTCCGAAGATGGAGCCGAAGATCCCCTGTTCAGATTTCTTTGCGGCCACCGTATCGCTGCCGAGCCCTGCCGGTTTCAAATAGAATTCATCGACGAGGACGAGCACGCGTTTGACGCCGGCGCTGATCGAACGAACCGACATGGTGGCGCCGCTGATGTTGATGATGTCTTTATTAATGCGAATGGGGTCGGACACCGTTTTGCCTTCATACTGCGCGTTGAATCGTTTTCTTCCGACATCGCTGCCCCTGGCCTCTCGAAACACCAACAACTCCACATCTGTACAGGCGCCTCTAGTATCGACCCCAACCATGTAGGTCATGTGTTTGTGTTTCCCAATGGTGTTGTGAACCATGGCGTAGCCGTCGATCTTGTCGCCTGTTTCACCGATATGCACGTCAAACGATTCTTCCGGGAATTTCCAGCCGATGCGCTGTTCGATCGCATCCTTCTTTTCCTGGCTCAGTCGAATAACGGCTTTGCGGATTCGCTCCGACTTGGGAAGCATGATTTTGACCGCATCTTCCTCGGTCATGAAGACTTCTGCGTGGTTCGTCTCTTCTTCTGTGAGATAGCGTTTGAGGTCGTTATCCCAGATGCGCTCGGCGGCGAACGCGTCAGTGGCCAATGCAAGCCCGATGAGTATCAGAAGAGAAGTGAATCTTACGTAAGCGAACACCCGTGCTCCTTCAATTTGCTGTCGAGGCGGCTTTGGACATCGTAGATCACCTCATCTGACGGGTCTGTCGAGGCCCAGCCAAAGAGGCGCGAGCCGCCCCTAAAAACCCACCGTTGCCGCTCTTCGACAAAACTAATCTTGGTCACATCGTCGAGTCGTTTCACTGTGAGGGTAATACGGGACCGGTCTTTGCTCTCCGACACATCACGTTGAAGAATGCCAAAGGCTCGTCCTGATATCGGGATTTCCAGCCAGCTGGTGACAATCAGGCCTGCATCTTTATCTTTCGTGTCGATCGCGCGATCTTTCACTGCCTGAAGGGCAGCCTCCCAGGCATGGTCGTAGCTGCACACGGCAAATCGTTCCTGCATGCCGCCCATGAAGGCGCAGGCTGACAAAATCCCGGCCATTATAAGGAGGCTGAACTGAGGAATATACATGAGAAAATGACCAATTCTTGTCTGGTGCTCCCCACCAGGATGGTGAGGAGCACCAACGACGTCTAGAAGTATGTTGCCATTTGAACCAAGAAACCATTTCCATTCAGTGGGGAATTGGCATTAGTTGAGAAATCGCCTACGTTCACCAGACCTTTAGCATTTTGTTGAGTGTTAAACTGCCAGTCGAATTTGAACACTGTGTCTTCGATCGGCCTGAAGTTCAATCCGAGTGTCAGCCGCTCCAACTCTCTTCGATTCCCTGCAGTATTCGACGTGATCTGAGTGCGGTTGTCGGTGTCGGTGTCCACCTGCTCCCAGCGCACAACCGCGGTGAAGGTCGAGGCATGCGTGAAGTGGCTTGGCGCCCATTTTTTCAGGAACTCCGGCATGAAATGATAGTTGCCCTGAATGTAGTAGCCTTGCATGCCGGCCGGACCGATCCCACTTCCCGTGACGCCGGTCGCATCGTTGTTGCTGATTCGCGACCAGGCCGACTCTCCAATGATTTCAAATGGGCCTCGCTGCAGAGTCCAGTCGAGCGCGAATATGCTGATGCGTCCGGTCCCGACTGATCCCGCTGACGGTTTGTATGTGCCATGAAAACCAGACCCCGCGACTTCGATCCCCAGCATGGGACTGAGGGCGACGCGGCCCACAACGGCCTTGTTATCGTCACGGTCCCTGGACACGCTGCCTCGCGCGCTTCGCACTCCCAAGTCGGTGATGCCGCCTGCAGTTTGGCTCATGCCGTTGACCGCGTAGACTTCATAGTCCAGCTTGGACTGGGAGGAAGGATAGAGGCTGCCGTAGATGCCGGCCCCTGCTTCAAACCAGGTGCTGGGGATGATAATCCTGGATACCATCGGTCGATCGACCAAGTCATTCAACGGCGAGTCGTGCAGTAAGTTGAACTTGCCGACCGGCATCAGGAGGAGACCAGCACGTGTGTTGATAGCCTCTTTGACCAGGTAGTCGATTTGTGCGAACTCAATGGTCATGGAGCCATCACCTTGTGCAGCATTGGTCCCGCCCCGCTCGAACTCAAGTTCCGCTGCGAATTTGATGCGGTCGGTGATGTCCGCATAGATAAAGGGCACCAATCGTTGTTGACCGAATGAGTGACGGCTTGGGTTGTCCAGGTTTTGGCGAGAGAGATTGTTATACATCACGTCGACATAACCGCCGACGATGGCCTTCGGCGCGCTCAAGAAGGGCTTAGCGTAGATCAGTTTTCCTGACCCTGTCGACCCGAAACCTAGGGGGATCGCTTCCTCTCCTTTTCGCTCGGCTCTGATGTCAACTATGGGACCAATTGGAGTGGGTGTTTGTGTGGCGGCCGGAGGAGCGTCTTCTTTGCGCTCCATAGCCCCTTCGCGCTTTTCATGTTCTTGCATTTTCTTGTTCACTGCCTCGTCGACTAGTTTCTGAATGTCCTCCGGGGTCAAGTTGTCAGCCCAAACCGAAGTAAACGGCATAGCTGCAATCACGAGAGCCCCGAGGATTGACCGGATCTTCATCGGTATCCTCCGTGGTGAGTGAGATGGTTGAGGTCTGACTCGGGACTCAATGGTCTCTGGCCTTCTTGAAGAAATGAATAGTCCGCACAAAGGAACTGCGTGTTGATGTTTCGAGTGCCTCCTTTCGTTTAGGGAATCATGATGCAACTGAGCCCCATCCTTCGATTGAAGAAAACGGGATGACAACAATGCGTTTACAGCGCTTGCACTTGAGCTCTAGCCCTTGTCCTCGCACTTTAGCGATCAGTTGACCGCACTCGCAGCGGGTCTCGCCGCAGTCGGCGGAGTGACTACGAGAAGATGTGGCGTTAACCATCGCGAGAGGTTCCTCTTTTCAAATGAAATTGAGAACGATTATTAATATCTCAATCGACGTTTGAAAGTCAAGGCTTATCATGGCGCTCAACTCATCGAGAAAGGGATGTATTCAGCGTAGTCCTGACCTATAATTCATCGTCTCTTTGATATAGGGGAGCGAGAGAAGACTGCATGCATTCCAACCTGCTCAATCATTTATTTCGTATCCAGACATGCTTCCTGACGCTGTTGTGTACCGTCTTCGCTGGCTGTGTGGGGGTACCCCCTGCCCAGGAGCGGGCCGTCGTCACCAGAGTCCAGATGCAGATGGGCACGCTAGTCAAGATTACGGTGGTGGCGAGGAGTGAGTCTTTCGCGCAAGCTGCGGCCACCGCAGGATTTGCTGAGATCCGTCGTCTGGAAGAGCTTATGAGCACCTGGATTCCGACGAGCGAACTTTCTCGCGTGAATACCTCGGCGGGCGTAATGCCGGTCTCTGTGAGTCCTGAAACGATGACGGTTGTCCAAGGTTCGATTCAGGTTGCGGAGATGACTTATGGTGGATTCAATATTGCCATTGGCCCAGCGGTGGATGCCTGGAATGTGATTGAAGGTAGACGAATACCGACAGAATCTGAGCTGGCAGCTCTCCGTCCCTTGGTCGATCTGAAGTCGGTTCATGTTGATGTGGGGGAGCGAACAATCTTTCTTGGGAAAGCAGGGATGCGGATTGATGTAGGGGGAATCGGCAAAGGTTACGCTGCGGATCAAGCGGTGATGGCGATGAAGAAAGCCGGAGCGTCAGCTGGAGTCGTGGCTCTCTCCGGGGATATCAAAACATTCGGACAGTTGCCGGGAGGGAGGAAATTTCCTGTCGGTATTCAGCATCCGCGCAAAGAGGGAGAGGTGCTTGTCTTCATCGACTTGGAAGATGAGGCGATCTCAACGGCCGGTGACTACGAACGATTTTTCGAGCGCGATGGCGTTCGGTATCATCATATTCTTGACCCGAAGACGCTTCAACCTGCGCGCGGTTGCCAGGCTGTCACGGTGGTTGCCCGTGAAGGCATCTGGGCAGATGGGTTGGACACAGGGATATTTGTGATGGGCGCTGAATCGGGAATGCAACTTGTCGAAGCATTGCCGGATGTGGAGGCCATCATCGTAGACCATGAAGGTTCGGTCCACGTATCCTCGGGGTTACGGAATCGGATCCGAAAACCGTGAAGCAGAAGGTTATCGGTCCAACCGATAACTCATGGGAATCTTAATCGTCATGCGTGGCTGCCCTAACGGACGAGGCAAGTGGAAGGGGGCGGCCTGCCGCAGGGTTTCAATCGCAGCTTTGTCGAGGCCGGGGTGTCCCGAACTCTGAAAAACCTCCACTTCACCGATGCTCCCATCCTCGTCGATCATGGCTCTCACTACGACTTTCCCCTCGGCTCGATCCACCCGAGCCGAGGCGGGGTAGCGTTTGAGTTCTTCCACGCGACGTAAAATCGCTTCAGAGAGCCACCCGTAGTCGCGTTTCGTCGGCGCGTTCGATGGTGCCGGGGAAATAGCGGCCATCTGCATTAGTGCCGGAGGCTGATCAGATTGTGCGGTGTGTCCGGGGATCGCAGACTGCGCGCTCAAGGGCGCCACCTGGGCATCAGATTCCGCAGAGACTACTGTCGGCGCGTTGGCTGGTTTCACAGTAGTTGTAGGCTCGGCGGCCATCGGCGTCACAGTCTCAGGCCTGATGAATTCGTCCGGTTGTGCTGTGGGAGCTGTTGGCTGAGGTGGAGGAGGTTCAGTGACCACCGGAGTATCGGTCCGCCCAGAAATCGATGGAGTCGTCTGTTGCGCAATCGGCTGGGGCGCTGGAAGCATCTCTGCCGACGCAGGCTGCTGTGGGGAGGGATAGGGAGCCGATGTCGTTGACGGTATGGATCGAGACGGTGTTTGGTTTGGGGATGATGCCGTTAGTTGAGCTGGCTGACTCGGCGAGACCATGGCGACATTCCACTTGAACGCTTCGTCCTGCGGCGCGAGTTGAATTTGCTTCACAGTGAGGATCGCTGTGAGGGCCACGGTACTGTGCAAGAGGATGGAGACGAGCCAGCCTTGGACGTGCGCTTCTTTCTGGCCTCCGAGGCGATGCGGCCCAGCAGCGATCATAGTCGAATGACCTCCAGGCTGACTTGTTGAAATCCCAACCCGCGCACTTCATCGACCACCGAAACGAATCGTTCCAGCAAGGTGACTTTATCCGCCCGCACGATCACCGACGATGCTCGAGGTTCCGCAGCCAGTGCTCCTTGGAGCCCTCCTTCGGGAACGGTTCGGTTGTTGAGAAAGAGCGCGCCGTCGGCAGTCAGGGTGATGACGATGGGCGCTTCTTTACGATTGCCGACTTCCTTCGCTTGTGCCAAATTGACCGGAATCTGTCCGCTGCTGATAAAGGTGGCGGTGGTCAGCACGATGACCAACAGGACCAGCATGACGTCCACGAGGGGGATGACGTTGATTTGGTCAATGTCCCGCTGCATGCTGCTCCTTGTGTCGGGCCAGGAGTTCCGCCACCTTCCGCCGGAGTACGTTGTTCATGACGACGCAGGGAATGGCAACCATCAGTCCGACCGCCGTGGCTTTCAGCGCAAGGCTGAGCCCGATCATGATGGCATTGACGGCCATGGTACCAGAGGTTCCCATCGTATGGAAGGTGAGCATGATACCGAGCACAGTGCCCAGCAACCCGATATACGGAGCATTTGCGGCCACCGTGCCGATGATGACCAGGTGTTTGGTCAAAGCCATCTCCAATCCCAGACTGTTGGGATATTGAGCAAGATCGACACGGCGGTAAAAGAGCCACCGCTCCACCGCGATGGCGACCGTCCAGACGCTGAGCACTATGAGGAGCCCGATGACTCCATAATCGACTAGGTCTTGCAGCGCGTTCATAGGCGAGGCCTCAGTTTCTTAGTAATTCACAGACCGGTAGGCTAAGGACCGTCGTGAGGGTCTATCAATGCCAGATCGTGAAAAAGCCTGTCAATGCTTTCGTGCGATCGGTCGAACCGCCTGCCTGACTTACCCGGTGGATTCCTCTCGCCGAAAGAGCACCGTATGGGTAGCCAAGACACGGAGTTCCACCGTTGTGCCTGCCTGATAGACGCTCGTGGAGCCCTGACTACTATGAACGATCTGACCGGAGGGGAGGCTGACCGTGTACAGATTCTCCGATCCATGGAATTGGCGAGAAAGGACGCGCGAGCGGGCACCCTCCATGGGAACGAGATGAATGTCGTCCGGTCGAATCATGACGACCACGGCGGTGCCGTCTTTGCAGTCGATCGTATCGGGGAACTCTCCCAGTTCGGTGTGGACCATGCCGTGGGACACGGTTCCAGGAATAAAGTCTGCCTGACCAACAAAATCGGCCACGAAGGGCGTGGCCGGCATGTGGTACATCATTTCCGGCGTATCGAATTGTTCCAAGCGGCCCTGGTTGAGCACAGCAATTCGGTCGGCCATGGCAAAGGCTTCGTCATGATCGTGCGTGACAAGCACGGTCGTGGTCTTCGTCCGGCGTAACAGGTCGTGCAACTCTTGGCGCATGCGTCCGGCCATGTCAGGGTCCAAATTGCTGAACGGCTCATCAAGCAGCAGCACGACGGGATGTTGAACGAGGGCGCGAGCCAGCGCGACCCGCTGTTGTTGGCCACCCGATAATTCGTGCGGGTACCGCCGTTCGAATCCCTCCAGTCCTGTGAGGCGCAGCATCTCCTGGACACGCTCGGAGCGAACGCTTCGAGCGAGGTGGCGGAGGCCGAAGGCAATGTTATCCTGTACGCGCAGGTGGGGAAATAGCGCATATTCTTGAAAGACCATCCCGACGCGCCTGTTCTCTGTAGGGGTCATCATGTCCGGTGACGACACGAGTTGGCCGGATAAGAAAATCTGGCCGGAGCGAACCGGCTCAAATCCGGCGATCGCCCGCAGAATCGTCGTTTTTCCGCATCCAGAGGGGCCGAGCAGGCAGAGAATTTCCCCCTCCCTTGCCGCGAACGAGATTTCCTGGACCGCGGGGCGTCCGGTTTCATAGGCGCAGGAAACATAGCGTAGCTCCAGGACCGAGGAGGCTGGTGTAAAGAGGTTACCCTGGAATGTGTTCTCTCCAGATGGGCGTGGCGCAGTGGAGTGGTCTGAGATCACAGAGTCACGATCCTTCCTCTTGCAGACTGAGGTCGAGCAAGGTTGAGTGAAGACCAAATTTTCTTCATCGGAGCCTCAACCGTAGTCTCCAATGATACGGGCTACGCTGCGCGCCAATCTTTCGAGACCAACAAAGCCAGTGCCGGGAGACTGAGTAAGACAATGAGGAGCGCGGAGGGGGCGGCGAGTTGATAATATTCCTCGCTCGCTTCCATCCAGACACGAATGGCCAGAGTGTCGAATCCTACCGGCCGCAACAAGAGCGTCGCAGGGAGTTCCTTCATCGTCTGTAGAAATATTAAAACCCAAGCTACGACAAATCCGTTCCGAATGAGTGGCAATGTGACCTGTCGCCATGTGTCACGCATTCCAAGGCCCAGTGTGCGCGCAACCTCTTCCAGATTCGGCGACATATGCTGGAGCGCCGGCTCTAGAGACTGGAGCCCGGCTGGGAGAAAATGGATCACGTAGGCCACGATGAGGATCAGTACTGAGCCGTAGAATACAGGGGCCAGCTTGGTAAAGAGGACAAGGACGGCCAGCGCTGCCACCGGTCCTGGGAGCACATAGCCGGCATAGGCGGCTTGAAGGCAACCCAGATTCAGCACAGTCGGGCGGCGGCTGGCCAGGTAGGCAAGCGGCAAGCCGATCAATACGCCTCCAGTGGCAGCACAGGCAGCCAGGATGCCGCTGTTCCAGACGAACCCGAAGAATCGGCTGTCGAGTGTCGCCTGAGCCTCTGGCGACAGGCTCCAGTGAATCAACAGCAAGGTTGGGAGCGCGAAGGCTGTACCAATGATCAGCCCGAGATAGCCGGTGATGGCGGCGGTGCCGAGCCAGCCATATTGACGCCGTTGAGGAGCTCGGTAGCGGCCGGTGGTCTGATAAAACCGGCTCCGTTGTCGGAACCACCGTTCAGTAATGAGAAAAACCAGCGCGAGCACGACCAGTAAGAGGCTCAAGATACTTGCCGCAGTATTGTCGGATCGTCCGGTCATCTGTTGGAATACGGCGTAGGTGAGTGTTTGGTAGCGAAGCAATGATACCGCGCCGAAATCCGACACGACATATAAGATAACGAGCGCAACCCCGGCGGCAATCGAGGGGCGCATCAGCGGCAGCGTCACGCGCCAGAGAGTCGAGAGACGGGAAACGCCACTGGCCCGTGCCACCTCCTCGAACGACACGTTCATGCTGAGAAGCGCACTCCGGCTGAGGAGATAGACGAAGGGAAAGGTATCCAATGCCATCACGAGCGTCGCGCCCCAATAACTATGGGGAGAAAAGATTCTGGCCTGAGGACCAGCCACGAGTTGCCAAAGATGTTCGACAGGGCCGCCAAATCCCAAGAGGTAGGAATACACATAGGCCAGCACGTAGGTCGGCATTGCCAATGGAAGGACTAAGGCGCCTTCCCACAGTCTGCGACCGGGAAACTCTACACGTGTCACCAGCCAGGCAGTCGAGACGCCCAGGACTAGCGTGATGACCGACACGCTGCCGGCCAGCGAGACGGTGTTGAACAGCAGCTCGGGAATACGAGTCGCCCACAAACGGCTCCAGACGGCCGGATCGGCTGAGAGGGCTTGTGCGGTGACATAGCCGAGTGGGAGCAGGATAATTCCGGCAGTCGCCAAGGCAACGAGTTGCAGTGGCGAAGCAAGTTGGTGGCGACTCGTGTTCACGATGGGTCCCTTCGAGTTACCGGAGACCCACTTGTTCGATCAGGGTGAGCGTCGGTTCGCGCAGTTCGGCGAGTTTGGAGAGAGGGACCAGCGCCGCACGGAAACTCTTTCGGTCTACCAGCGCCGGGTCTGCCTTCACGTCTTGGTGGAGAGGATACTCTTTGTCGAGATCTGCAAATAGCTTTTGCCCCGCTTGAGCGACTAAGAACTCTACGAGCAGCTTGGCGCTGTCGAGGCGCTTGGTCGACTTGATGACGCCGACCCCGGCGACGTTCATGATCGCTCCCATGCCGCCCTCTTGCTGGTCAGGCATCACTACTGCGATCGGCGTCCCCGGCTGAGCGGAAAGATGACGGTACACGTAGTAGTGATTCACGATACCCAGGGCGACTTGTCCCTTGGCGACGGCATCCACGATCTGCGAGCTTTTCTGGTAGACCTGGTTGTCCGCATTGGTCTTGAGGCCTTGCAGGAACTGCTTGGTCTTCTCCTCGCCGTAAGTGGCGCGGATGACCGACACGCCCGCTTGCAGATACTCGCTGCCGGAATTCGGAATTGCAATCTTGTCTTTCCACTTTGGATCAGCAAGATCGAGAAGCGACTTGACTTGGTCCGGCTTCACCATTGTGGTGTTATACACCACAATCCAGAATCGACCGGAGAGTCCCACCCAGGCATTATCCGACGCACGAAACTGCGACGGAATGGCTCGTTCGACTTCCCGCATATTCAACGGGTGGAGGAGCCCAGCTGTCCGGGCCAGCTCCAAACTGCCGGCATCATTGGTGATCAGGAGATCTGCCGACGTGCGATCACCCTCAGCCTTCAGCCGATTGACCAATTCCGTCGTGCCTGACGACAACAGCTCTATTTGAATGCCGGTATTAGCCGTGAAGGCATCGAGTACCGGCTTGATGAGCCGCTCCGAGCGACCGGAGTAAATTGTGAGTGAATCGGCGGCAGAGGCGGAGGGCGCGAAGATCCCTGCCGCAAAGAGTAGAAGAAAACTTGCGAGGATCGCTCGGGACAACGTCGGAAGAGAATATACGAATGACATGGGAGTGCCCCTCATGGAATTGAAATTGATAAACTGTCTCAAAATGATACTAAAAAAAAGTTGGTACGTCAATGACGGCAGCGAGAACAGAGGCCGTAGAGCTCAAGTCGGTGGGTTTTGATCGCAAATCCGTTCCGGGCTGCCACTTCTTCCTGGAGCCGCTCAATTTCTTCGTTTTCGAATTCCACGATCTTCTCGCAGCCGGTGCAGATGAGATGATCGTGGTGGCCCTTGTGCGAGACGTTGTCGTACTTTGTCTGAGAACCGAAATGCCGGGCTTGTGCAAGGCCGGCATCGCAGAACAGATTGAGTGTCCGATAGATAGTCGCGAGCCCCAGATGAGGATCGGACTTCGCCAGCTGGTGATACATGGCCTCCGCGGTAATGTGTTCCTGCCGGAGGAAGGCGTTCAGAATCAATTCACGTTGGCGGGTGAGCTTGAGCTGATGCTTGCCCAGGTGTTCCTTCAAGGCCTGCATTTCCTTTACATGTGTCTGTGCCAAGACGGGCCTCCGATGGGGCTCATTAAAGACGAAACTTACCCGACTGGTCAAGGGGCTTCAAGCCGCACGTGCTTTAAAGGGAGGAATTGACGGAGATCTCCGCCGCTGTCTATAGTGCAGCCCTCCAAACGCAGAACGTTCGCGCGACTACCAGTATGAGACAACCCAATCAGATTACGGTTGACCGGGCCCTCTTGCTCTACGTGCTGCATCTAGCGGGGCCCCATGGACTGCTCAGCGATGTGAAGCTGCAGCAACTGTGTTTTCTGTGCGAGCTGCAGATGTTCGGCAAGGGCTTTAAAGGCTTTCACTTCGAGTTCTTCAGGTTTGCCTATGGGGCCTTCAGCAAGGATCTCGATAACGACCTCATGTCGCTACGCCGGAAAGAACGGGTAGAGAACTTTATGCTGACCGACCAGTCACAGGAAGAGGTCATTCCATTGCTGGAAAATGGCATTGAGGGGATTGAGACGAACGAGAAGATCGTGGAGATTCTGAAGGCGGTGGTGGCGGTCTATGCGCCTCAAGATAGTGGATTGATTACCCAATCGGTCGAGTCAGTTGAGTTGAGCACCCCTCAGCAACCGGAGTTCAAGATCCCGATCCGCGATATTGTCTTCCACACGACGCTTTTGGTGCCGTCTCGCATTGAGGTGCATGCGGAGTTCACATTGCCTGCCGCAGTGCTGACCAAGCTGAATCAGGCAATGGGATATTGACACAGCCCAGGGGCCTGTGAGTCCTGAGTTTTGAGTTATGAATTCTGACTTGTAGCCATGACTCTCGATTCATTACTCAGAACTCAGAACAACTCCCCCTAGAGCTTGTAGAGTTCGCCATATTTCCGTTCCACATAGGACAAGAACGGTTCAGGGTCGAGGCTCTTTCCCGTTACTCGCCGGGAGAGGTGATCTGGCGTGAACATCCGGCCCCAGCGATGAATCTTTTGTCCGAGCCAACGCTGCAGCACCATCAATTGTCCTGCCGCAATTTCATCCTCCAGATGGGGGATTTCGAGTTTGGCCTGTTCATAGAATTGAACGGAGTAGAGATTCCCGAGCGTATACGTCGGGAAATAGCCGAAGGCGCCAAACGACCAGTGGACGTCTTGCAGCACGCCTTCCGCATCGTTGGAGGGGACGATGCCGAGGTATTCCTCCATTTTCTGGTTCCAGATCCCCGGCAAGTCTTCCGGGCGCGTCCGCCCTTCAATGAGATCCTGCTCGATTTCGAACCGCAGCATGATGTGGAGATTGTAGGTGAGCTCATCGGCCTCGACTCGGATCAGCGATGGCTTGACGCGATTGATGGCCGCGTAGAATTGTTCCACGTCGAGGGAACGTAATTGATGATGAAACGTCTGCTGCAGCATGGGGTAAAAGAAACGCCAGAACGGTCGAGATCGACCCACGCAGTTTTCCCACATGCGCGATTGGCTCTCATGAATGCCGAGCGAGACCGAATCGCCCAGCGGCGTGCCGAAGTAGCGGGGGTCGAGGCCTTGGTCGTACAGCCCATGGCCGCCTTCATGAATACAACTGAACAGGCAGGATTGGAGATCGTGCTCGTGCACACGGGTGGTGACGCGCACATCCGTCGGATGGAATGACGTCGTGAATGGGTGTGCCGACAGATCGAGGCGCCCCCGTTCGTAGTCGTACCCCATGGCAATCAACACCATCCGGCCGAACTCCAGTTGGCGCGCTTGATCGTAGGTGTGAAAGAGAATCGTATCGTCGATCTGAACCGAACTCTGTTGAATTTTTTTGAGCAGCGGCACAAGACGCCCCTTGATTTGTGCGAACAACGGACGCAATGCCGCGATGGTGGAGTCCGGCTCGTAGACATCGAGTAAGGCATTGTAGGGCGAGTCTCGGTAGCCGAGGTACTCGGCCTCTTCTCGCTTGAGCGACAGGACCGTGCGGAGATTCGGGAGAAATTGCGAGAAGGCCTGATTTTCCTTCGCTTCGGCCCACACCTGCTGCGCCAGCGAACATTCCCGGCTGAGTTTGATGACAAAATCCGAGGGCAGTTTTTTCGCGCGGCTATAGTCACGCCACACTTCGCGGAGCAACGACCGTGAGGGCTCGTCCCAGGTCTCCCCTGGGCTGTCACGGATCTCACCGGTCTCTGGATCGACCCAGGTGGCGAGCAACCGGTCAATTTCCGGCGAGACGAACTTCTGATGTGCGATGCCCTGGAGCGTTGAAATCTGTTCGGCGCGGGCCTCGCCCCCGCCGGCAGGCATGTAGGTTTCCTGGTCCCACGAGAGGAGCGCAGCCGCGCTGTTAATGCGTTGGATCTCCAAGAGTCTGGCCGTCAAGGCTTCCACAGTCTTCAGGGTTTTCACAGTAGAGTGTTTCCTTCAGGAATCATCATGCTATGATCGTGCCGATCTACATCCTGTTACGTAGTGTACGCAACGAGTGATCCTTTATCAAACTGGTTCGTATGATTGATGAACGTTTCTCTTACAACCGCCGATGCCTGACTCAAGGGAGACGGACGAGACTGGCAGAGGCAGGGCTCACACGTCACGCGAGTCTCGTTCCTCGCGCTTGTCACGTGCCACTTCGCAGGCATTGTCTATGACACCTCGGACAAACCGTCTGGCCTATGGAGCGATTATCGCTGCCGCTGTGTTTTGGGGTGGATCAATCGTGGCCCAGAAGCTGGCCTTGAGCGGATTCTCAGCCGTTGAGGCGTCGGTCCTGCGGGACATCGGCGGGTTGGCGATTCTCCTGAGCATCTGGTGGTGGCAGGAAGGCACCTTGGTCAAGCTGTCCAAGGCGGATGTGCGTCTGTTGGGACTGCTCGGGCTCGGTGTGTTGGGCAACCACCTGCTCATTATGATGGGGCTCAAGTATGTGAGCGGGGCTGTGGGTGGGGTGATCATCGGATCGAGTCCGGTGGTGACTGCGCTGCTCTCGGCGCTGTTGATTCAGGATGTTCCGCTGCGCGCTGTGTGGGCGGGCGGTCTCCTGTCATTTGCAGGGGTGGGGCTGGTCTCCGTGGCGGGGTTTCAGGCCGCGGGCGATCAGCCCTTGCTCGGCAGCCTACTGGTCTTTGGCGGCGTGGTGAGCTGGGCTCTCTACAGTATCGGCAGCCGGAAGCTCATGGAGCGCCACTCGGCTCTCACCGTCAATTGGACGACATTGCTTGTCGCCACCGTCCTTCAAGTTCCCCTCTTGTGGATGGATCGCAAGATGCTGGATGCGGGACTCGGGTCCGTGTCGCTGGCGGATTGGATGGCGCTGGGGTATCTGGTCCTGTTCGCTACGGCGATCGCACAACAGGCCTGGTTGTATGGTGTGAAAGGTATTGGGCCTTCGCGCGCCTCTGTCTTTGGCAATCTGACTCCTGTGGCCGCCATCGTCCTGTCTGCGGTGCTGTTGAACGAATCAGTGGGTATGAGTGAAATCATCGGCATTGCACTGATCTTGGCCGGAGTGTGGGTGGTAGATCGGCAAACCTCCCGTCTTTAGCAGACTGCTGAAAAATCCCGCCAGCGGCGTTCTCCCCTCGAAAGCATCCTCAACGTAGCCCAGAGGCTACGCCTCCGGTGCTTTCATCGGCTGCGGCCTTGCTGGCGGGATTTTTGAGCAGTCTGCAAGATCGAATTTTTCTGATTCTTCTACCCGCTGGTCTCCCTCTCGCCCTCGTCTCTGTGATTGCAGTATGATACGGCTCATTTTTAGGCAAGGAGCCGTTCATGCTGGAGCAACGCATCGAAGAAGTGAACAAAGCGAACCACGCGTTCTATGCCGCGTTCGGCAACCTTGATATCAACGAGATGGAT
>JBDSDL010000085.1:0-17190 GCA_039920585.1 Nitrospiraceae bacterium
GTCAAGCCGGCAACCCCCAATTGAGCCGACAGCGCCATGGTGAAGCAGCCGGCATGCGCGGCTGCGATCAATTCCTCCGGGTTAGTGCCCTTCCCGCTTTCGAACCTCGTGGAAAACGAATATTGCGTCTGTGACAGGACACCGCTTTCAGTGGAGACGGTGCCTTTTCCGGTTTTCAAGTCGCCCTGCCAGATGGCCGATCCTTTGCGTTGCATGGTTCCTCCTTGTGGCTAAAGGTTGCGTATATTATGTGACCAACGGCAGGCTTGTGCAACCGCTCAGCTACGCGGCTTGCCATCCAATGCACGATCCAAGTTGAACGCGGCGCTGATCAAGGAGATCTGGGTGAAGGCCTGAGGAAAGTTGCCGAGCGCTTCGCCGCTGTCGCCGATCTGCTCGGCATACAACCCGAGGTGATTGGCGTGTCCCAGCATCCGCTCAAGCAGCAGCCGGGCTTCCGTCAACTTCGCGCGATCGACATGTCCCGCCCGGGTCAGCGCTTCCAAAGTAGGACCTGGTCACCGCCGGCTCGATATCCTGTTTGTCGGCCATCACAGTTTGTAGGACGAGTCTTCCGATCACTTCTCAGACGAGAGTGGTGCGGCGATGGATTCGAGCGACCGTCCCTCGGCTTTCACGCCGAGCCACAGTTCTATGATGGCGCCCACGATCATCATCCCGGCTCCCAGGAGGTAGCCATAGAATACGCTCTCGGCGGATGATTCGATGAGTTTGCCATATAGCCACGGCGCGACGATTCCCGCCCCCTGCGCCACGACGAAGAAGCTTGCAATGGCCATCGCACGGATCTCCAGAGGAAAGATCTCGCTGACGGTCAGATAGGCTGCACTGGCGCCTGCCGAGGCGAAAAAGAAGATGGCCGACCAGGCCAGCGTTTGGGTGACGGGCGTGAACGCGCCCTGCCAGAACAGATACCCCGTCACAGCCAGCAGGCAACCGGCGAGGGCATAAGTGAAGCTGATCATCGGCTTCCGGCCGACAGTATCGAAGTAGCGGCCGAGTACCAGCGGGCCCAGAAAGTTGCCGAGCGCAAAGGGAAGAATATAGAGGCCGATGTTGCTTGCCGACACGTCGTAGAACTTCGTGAGGACGAAGGGGTAGGTAAACGAAATCGCGTTGTACGTAAACGACTGCGTGGTCAATAGCACGATGCCCAGCACCGTGCGCCTGGGATAGACGCGCAAGAGCTGGCGGACCACGGTGCCCAAGGTCGCATGTGGCCGAGAGTGAACGGTCATCGAGCCTACGGGAGTCGGCAGCGAGGCCAGTCCTTCCTCACGAGAGATCTGGTCTTCGATCGTGGAGACAACGGCTTCAGCTTCCTCCACCCGTCGATGGGTCATGAGCCAGCGGGGGCTCTCCGGGATGAGCCGTCGAATGAGCATGATGCCTATTCCAAGGACGGCTCCCAATCCGAAGCACAGACGCCATCCCAGATCTTCCGGAATGAGTTGAGGGTTCAGTAGGACAATGGTGAGGAGTGCGCCGGCTGCCGTCCCCAGCCACCAACTGCCGTTAATCGCCAGGCTGGTCTGCCCGCGCCAACGCGCAGGGATGAGTTCGTCGATGGCGGAATTGATTGCCGCGTATTCCCCACCGATGCCCGCGCCGGTCAGGAAGCGGAAGAACATGAAGCTCCACAGGTCCCAGGACAGCGCCGTCAGGACTGTGGCTGTCAGATAGAGCAGGAGCGTAATCATGAACCATTTCTTCCGCCCCTGCCGATCGGTGAGGTAGGAGAACACGACGGCTCCGAGCACCGAGCCGGCCAGGTACGCCGACGCGGTAAGCCCGACTTCGGATTCTGTCAGATGCAATGTGTTGGTATGAGTGAGGACGGGACCGAGGGCTGCGACGATGGACACCTCGAGTCCATCCAGCACCCACGTGATGCCGAGCGCAACCACCACCAGCCGGTGCCATCGCGACCAGGGCAGCCGGTCCATTCGCTGCGGAATTTCGGTCGTGATGGGAGAACCCTGTGCAGCAGGCATTTGCTATCGTAACATCGATCGATACCATACACGACTAGCACTCTTAGCTAATATTGCCGAAGGGGATTCAGAATTCTACTTCGCCATGCATCACGCAGGCCGAATGTATGTTTAATGTGGAATGGTGACTTGTAAATGCCGATAGCGATTGGGAAGGGCGAGGGGTCCTGGAGAAACGCTCTCGCTGACTGTCACGCTCCCGAACGAGCAACGAGTCGAGATCTGTGAAGCCGTGGTGCGGTGGTCGAGGGCCAGGAGTTCGCGGTGGAACATGTGGCAATGGAGCCGCACATCCACGGTCGGGTTCAATACTTGGCCTGCTTTTGTGAAGGCTCATGGGGTTTGATCGCCTGGCTTCACGGCTTCCACTGGTAACGTGAGATGGAACGAGGTCCCGACGCCTGGTTCACTTTCCACCGTAATCCCGCCTCGATGTGCGTCGACGACGTCTTTCACAATCTTCGTCCCGAGTCCGGTCCCGCCGCTTTTTCGGCTGATCGCCTGGTAGGTGAACAGGCTCTGCTGGACTTCGAGGGGCATGCCCTTCCCTGTGTCAATGACAGACACCATGATGCTCTGTCCCTCGTGCTCCGTGCGGCCTTTGACTGTGACCGAGCCACCCTGCGGCACTTCCGGTATGGCGTTGTTCACCAGGTTATATAAGGCGTTGAACAGTTGGCTCTCATCCGCTTGGATCGCGGGGAGGGCGTCGAGTCCGTCGACGCACAGGGCGACGCCACGTTCCCGGGCGGGGATATGCAGGATCGCATACACGCTCGCCACCACCTCGGCAATATGACAGGGAGCAAACTGTGGGGACCGCTTGTGCCCCTTGATGGAATTTGCGAACTCGCCGACCCGCTCCTGAATGCGCCGGGATCCATTCAGAATCATGGTGATGAGTTCTTTTGTCAGTTCTCGGTTGCGTGTCGCGGCGCCAGCCATCGGCTGCGTCGATCGGTCGAAGGACTCGTTGAGTTCTTCTTCAAGGAGGTACGCTCCCGAGACGACGGGCATCAGCATGTTCTTAATATCATGTGCGATGTCTCTCAACACTCGCGCGACCTCGGCCAGTCGTGCCTCTTCCTGGACCCTGACCTCGACTTGGCGGAGCTCTGCCTCGGTCTCCTTACGCTCGACGAACTGTCCAACTTTGATGCCGATGTCCGTCACCATGTGCAACACCTCGTGATCCGGCTCATAGATCTCAGGGCTGTAGCACTCAATGACTCCATAAATGCGTTCGCCCTTGCGGACGGGAAAGGCAAACCATCCACGGAGACCGACTCTCACCGCCATAGGAGCTCGGCGGAACCCGGTGTCCGCGCCAATATCCCGAGCCCAGAAGGGCTTGCCTGTCTTCCAGACACGCTCGATGAGCTCCGTACCTTGGTGAAGGTTTTGATCCCGGCTGTCTTCGATGAACTCGGATGCGTCGATCTTCTGGCTATGCCACAGATCAACAAAGCGCAGCACCCCTGCCTGCTCATCCAATCGCCAGAACATGCTCAATTGCAAACCAAGAACTTCGCTGATGCCCCGCAAAATGGTCGGAGTGGCCTCCTCCAGGGTGGCAGACTCTGCCAACACCTGCGTCACAGTATATTGAGCCATGAGGTAAGATTCAGCGCGCTTGGCTTGAGCGAGGGCCTGAGTAAGAGTGATGAATTGGTCCATAGTTCTCTTCCGTCTCCAGTCTTGAGTGGGGACATGAGGCCTCTCCAGAGTAGCAGTATTGAGCGAAATCCGGCAATGATAGTCGGGCCCGTGGGTAAACCGGGATCAGCTTGAGCAAACCCCTTAGACCCATCAGGAACTCGCTGGTGCTGGTGGTATCGAAAGTAGCGCCAGGGGATACGGTGCTTAAATGGTTAGAGAACGAAGCCGCTCCCCTCTCTCACCAATCGGCCCCCAACCGATCGATGACGATCTGGTGCACCACAGAATACTTCCCCAGCGTCGCCAGATAGACCGCCGTCTCAGCCACGTCGAACGGATCGATCTTCTCACTGCGTAGAATTTTTTCCGGCAAGGCATCGACCAACTCATCCGCGACGCCGCCAGGACAAATGGCCGACACTTTAATATTGAAGGGCCGACCTTCGTCTGCCAATGATTTCGTCAACGCCATGATGCCGTGCTTCGAGGCACTATAGGTCCCAGTACCGGTCCAGGCCTGCAGACCGGCAACGCTCGACATGTTAATGATTGTCCCCCCGCCTTGCTTCTTCATGTGCTTGAACCCGGCCCGGCAACAGAAGAACGTGCCGCGCAAATTCACATTCATCACCTCATCGAACGCCCCGGTCGTCGTCTCGGCTAACCGCCCGCCTGCAACAATTCCCGCATTGTTCACGAGAATGTCCAGCCGCCCATAGCGCGTGACCGTCTCTTCGATCAGCCGGTCTACCTGACGTTCATCTGCCACATCGGTTTGAATAGCCCAGGCCTCGCCGCCGTCTTTCGTGATTTGTGCGACAGTCTGCTCGCAAAGCGCTATCCGCCGGGCCGTGACGACGACGTGCGCCCCTTCAGCTCCGAACCGCAAAGCGATCGCCTTGCCGATGCCGCTACTGCTGCCCGTCACAATCGCCACTTTATTTTTCAACCGGTGCATGCGTTCACCTTTTCCCTATACCTCACTCTAGGGGAGTGGCAAAGGCTGCGAGCATAGAAGATCATCAGGCTCCATCCCCTTCTCCGTCGTAGTATTTTTCGCGGTAGATGGGGCAGAGGCCTTTTTTCTGTAGCAACGACGTGGCATCGGCAATCATGGTGCTGTTCCCGCAGAGATAGACGGCGAGATTCTTGACTGAGGAGATCCGCTCCTCGATCAGCTGCAGGACACGGCCAGATGAGCCGGACCAGCCGGGATCGGGGCGGGAAAGTGTGGTGATGGCCGTCAAAGTTGGAGTTCGCCTGGACAATTCAGCCAGCTCTTCCTGATCGTACAAATCCCGCTGGCTGCGCAGGCCCCAGAACAACGTCGCTGGCCTCGGATCGGAGCGTTCCGTGTTCGCCATCAGCATGGACCGGATCGGCGCGATGCCAGTCCCACTGGCAACAAACAGTAGTTCGCGATTCGGATCGTCTCGCAGATAGAAATGCCCCGCCGGCCCTTTGAACTGCGTCTTCTCTCCTGCTTGGAGATGGAACAAAAAGCCGGAGCCAGGACCGCCCGATACCAGATTGAACAGTAGCGTGATGACCCCGGACCGGCTGGGTTGCGAGGCGATGGAATAGGCCCGAGTGAGGAGGCGGCCGGACTGTGGATCCGGCATCTCGAATGAGATGAACTGGCCGGACTTGAAGGTGATGGTCGTCGGCTCGATCAACCGTAAGTCGAGCTGACGGACGTCGTGGGTGAGGTTTTTGACCGATTCAACTTGTGCAGTAAACGTTTGGACCGACACGGCAACCCCTGGACCTGCGAATTGACACCTGGCCACTCACACTCATCTACCCACAACCCCGCGCAGTGTACCGCACAGGGATGCTGAGAATACAGACGCTTGTTCACCAATCCCACGACCTGGTCTCACCCAACCGGCAAGGGACTGTGGTTTGCCTCAGCTTCCGTGTAACCAATCGCGGCCGCAACCTGATCCTGCTTTGGAAACATCAGAGCCACGCCTGCCCCAAGTTCTTCCAACACTTCGCCGGCCGACCGTTGTCCCTACTTCAGATTGAGTATCACGTGATGCCGGACGCGACACCGAGCACCAACCGGCCACCCGTGAGCTGGTCGACAGAAGCCGCCGACTTGGCAACATGCAGCGGATGCCGTAGTGGTAGCACGATGCTCCCTGTGGCTAAGGCAATGGTTCGCGTGTGGGCTGCCAGCAATCCCAGATAGACCCACGGATCGAATATCTGCCCCACATCGCCAAAAGACGGATCGTACAGCGGGACATCGCGCACCCAAAGGACGGCGAAGCCCAGCTCCTCCGCCTGTCGAGCCACTGTCCTTCCTCACAACAGTGGCCTGCTTCACGTCACCACGCACATGGAAGGAGTGCGGCCCCTATTTCAAAGAATGCGATTGGTTCCTGCCTCTGTCTTCCGCGAGCACAGGGGACTAACCAGGCTTCTCATCTTTATTGAAAACGGAGAGATGGGGTCATTGACCCCATCTCTTCGTTCGTTTCAGTGGCCATGATGCGCATGCACCAACGCATGACCCTTGCCTCGCGCGATGAGCCATCGATTCACCGGGAAGGCGGCAGCTCCCGCCAGAACCAGCGAGACCACGAGGCTTCCCCAGAACAACGGGTCGGATAATCCTGCGTCCATCGCGCCGGGGATCACGAGCATGATGACATTGTCCACAAACTCCATGGTGGCCATGGACAGAGTGTCGGAGGCGAACGCTAATCCGAGCGCGGTGCTCCACGCCATTCCCGCCCGCCGGAGCGGCCAGATTGTCATGCCATAGCCGAACAGAAAGGCGAGTGCGACTGCCAGAGTCACCGTCGGCCAATTACTCCAGCCAAGCAGCGTGCCAAGCACCATGCCGAGCACCTCGCCGATGCTGCAGCCCGTCAAGCAATGCACGGTGGCCATCAAGGCCGTGCGGTTGAGCGACGAGGCCTCGTGCCTGGCTCCGTGATGTCCGTCGTGTACCCGGTGACCACTGTGCTCGTGATGACGATGATCCTCGTGATCGATATGGCAGCTTTCCTGCGGCTTCCGCCCGGCGCAGCAGGATTGCGGGTTCTCGTCCTGCAGTGGAGTGGTGGGGGCTAATGTGATCTGCATCATCCGAAACCTCCTTATAAGTGGTGATTGTTGCCGTTCACCCTTACAGACGGAGGAGGAATCGGATTATTACAGTCGCTCGTCGATTCCGGTTATCTTCTGGGAAAACGCACTCTTCTCGGGATCTCAACCGAAACATTCATTGAGGACATGTACAGTTCAGGCAGCCATGCTTGGTGCAAATCCCACAGGCCTGTTCCAGGCTGGCCCGCAGCGCCTGGCGCGCCCGATGGAGGCGGACAGTCAGATTGTTGGTGGTCAATTTTAATTCCTTGGCAACGACGGCGGGCGACTCCCCTTTTAGGTCGATGCGTTCGAGCAGATGGGCGTAGGCCGGCCGCATCTCTTTGAGCAATGGGTCAAGGCATGTACAGATGGCGGGACGTATTTCGTCCAATGCCGGCATCTTGTCCTCACCCGCTGCGATCATCTCCTGACGCAGGCCCTCCAGCTTTCGATGGTCGGCAGCGTGCGATCGGTAATAGTCCGTCACCGCGTTGCGCAGGATACGGTAGAACCAGCTGACGGCACTGTCGCGTTTCTTCAGTTCGTGGCCTCGTTCGACGGCCTTCATCAAACTCTGCTGCAGCAGATCTTCGGTCACTGCGTCGTCGGAAAGCCGCTTGCGCAGAAAGGCCCGGAAGGCCGACTCCTGTTCAAGCAGACGGTGCGTGAGATGACTCAATACAACGCTTGAGCCATCGCCTGCTTTTTCTGTCGTGGAGACGATCCCATCTGGGCGCGATTGCGTCCTATTCCCCATCCCTGCCCCTTTGTCTCGTCTCTTTGATTCGCAGCGAAAGGCCCATTGGACTAATTTACGAGGACGTTATTTGTAGCCCACCACCATACCGTCCGGTCCGACCAGTCGCGTGACTTGTGTGCGCTTGAACCCGACGTCTTTCATCCATTTGCGGCAGTCTGCACCGGTGAAATCGAATCCGCCGTGAGTCTCGATGAGCATGTTGAGGCTCATGAGCAGCCCGAAGGCGTTCTGCTTGCGGGCGTCGTCGATGAGCGCTTCATGGACGATCAGGGCTCCGCTGGGTGTCAGGGCCTCATAGGCCTTGCGAAGGAGCATCATCTTTTCGTCCAGGTCCCAGTCGTGGAGGATATGCCCCATGACGATCACATCGCACTTGGGCAGCGGATCTTTGAAGAAATCTCCTGCGTGAAACCTCGCACGCTGTGCGACGCCTCGCGTCTTTGCATAGGCCTCAAACACCGGTTGCACCACGGGCAGATCCATGCCACCGCCGATGAGATGCTTGTGCGCCAGCGCGATCTCGACTGCCACCCCGCCTTGGGCGCAGCCGACGTCCACGAATGTGCGGTACTTCTTCCAGGGAAACTTCTTGGCGATGATCTGCGCAGAGCCTACGCTGAGGCCGGTCATGGCCTTGAGAAAGCCTTCCAGCCGTTGCGGATCGGCGTACAACGTGCCGAAGAAGTCCCCGCCAGTTTTCACCTCGTTCTGAGGCTGACCGGTGCGGAGGCCGTCGGTCAGCGAACCCCAGAATCGATAGAGCCGCGCATTACACATTTCGAGTATGCCGCCGACATATGAGGGTTTCGCCCGGTCGAGAAACAGCGCGGTCTCGGTCGTATTGGCGTAACGCGAGCCTGTTCGCTTGAGCATGCCGAGCGCAACCAGCGCATCGAAAAAATCCCGCGCGCTGCGGGGATGGAGCTGAAGCCGCTTGGTCAAGGCTGCCGCATCGAGCGGACCCTTCGCTAACTCGGTAAACAACCCGATTTCTATAGCACTGAGCAGGGCCTTCGATCCCCAAAACCCCGTACCGAGTTGCATGATTTTCGCCGGAGTCAATCGACTTTTGGCCATTGAGTCACCCCTTTCTTATCTCTTATCCATTCTTTCCGCTCCCGATATCTCTCAAGTATTCGGCTTCTTGCTTGAGATGTTGTCGGACTTCGTGACGCGTGGGTCCCTTCGTGGCTCGGTCCCGCCAGAAGCTGTCGAGCGCGGCATTGATTTCTTCTGCGTTAAGCCCGTGAGGATCCGCATCCCGTTTGTATTCCAGATAGGCCTCGATGGCGCCGGCTTCTTCTCTCGTGAAAACGGAAAGCCGGCAACGTGCATGATTGTGCCAGGTCATGGCCCCGTATCGGCGTGGATTGACGAACGCCGATTTGCCAATCATCTTCTCATAGATCCGTTGCCCTGTGGGAATCTTGATGACCTTGTCTGAAAATCCATTCGTGAGGTGGAACACCGGATCGGCAGTCTGCAGCCAGGCCTGGAGGTCGGCGATCAGATAGGCAGGAAGGAAAAACCGAAAACCCCCTTCGGAGAAGAAACTCAGCGCATCGTAGTTCGCATCGAGAATCGTAGCGTCCAGTTGCAACCAATCGACGATACCGATGAACGGTGCGACCGACTCACCAGGCTCACAGCCCTCGTGGCTTCCCTGTAGAAAGGCGTCACCGGGATGCTCGGTATCACGAAAGGCCTGCTGAATGTGCTCGATGACCTGCTGCTTCGTTTGCATCGCATCCTTCCCCTCGCGTTTCGCACGAGCAGGATGCTGAAAAAGTCGCTGATCTCACCCGCGCCCTGAGTCTGCCAAGACAGCCACATCGTGGAAAAGTCGAGAACAGACTGACCAGGCGAAAAGATGGCTGTTCACAAAAAGATGCTACAGGGAATGCGTGTCGCGGCTAGTTAGAGAGCTGCGCTGCGCATAGTGCCGAAGTTCTGGCGGCAACCGACGAGGTACAGCGCTCCTTCCGCATCTTCTCGCAGCGGTTTCGTCCAACAGACTTCTACGAGACAGATCTCACGCTCATGCGTCGAATGGCCGGTGTGAACTTCCAACAGCTGCCCTTTGGACGGAGCGATGCCAAGCAGGAGTCGCATTCCTGTTAGACTATCGTTTACCTCCGTGCCGTGTCCCTCTTCGAGGATCGCTCCATCGCGATCCACAGAGCGCATCAAGCCATAGGTGCAGGGACTAATCCTCGGCCTTCGTGTTTCCCGCCGACGTTCAGGCCGAACAGGCCTTGCACTCCGCTGTACGGTTTCAGGGCGAGGAGGTTCCACAACCTGCACGCCAATTTTCTGTAGCAGTGCCTTGCTGTACGACCGTACGTATTCAACGATCTGCTTCATTGAATCCTCAGCGCCATCACATAAACCTATCGCTTCCTTATCACTGAAACTCCATCACCCTAGTATGTGATACGTTTTAATACATCGCCTTCGTTATTGTATAGTTACCCAAAAGGGGGGATAAGGCAGGCGCGCTGGCGCGTTTGCTCACCACGATGATGCAAGGAACCATTGTGATGATCAAAGCCGGAGCCCCGTCTGACGCGGTAAATCAGACGGCAGCGACCGCGCTCTCAATCGACATACGAGACTCATCGCTCCCTGCAATGCGGAAAGGTGCCGCACGATACACTCAACACAATTCTTTCACGGAGGTGCACCCTTGAGACTCGCAAATAAAGTAGCTCTTATCACGGGCGGCGGAAGCGGTATTGGAGAGGCGATTGCGAGAGCTTTTGCGCGGGAAGGCGCGAAGGTTGCGATCACAGGGCGGCGGAAAGAGGAAGTAGCGCGGGTCGTCAAAGACATTGAGAAACAGGGTGGCCATGCATTGGCGCTTCAGGGAAGCGTGACGAACGAATCGGACGTTCGCGAAGCGGTGGAATCCACGGTCCGAACGTTTGGGAAACTCGACATCCTCGTGAACAACGCAGGTAACCTGTTCTATGCCGGGCCGCTGCATGAAACCAGCGACCAGATTTGGGACGAGACGCTCGACTTGTTCTTGAAAGGGACATTCCGATTCATGCGTGCCACGATCCCGTTGATGTTGAAGCAGGGCGGGGGCTCGATTCTCAACGTGTCAACGGTCGCGGGGATGAAAGCCATCCCCTTCTTTCAGGCCCATGCGTACCAGGCGGCGAAAGCGGGCGTGATTATGCTGACCAAATCAGTAGCGGTTGAGTATGCAAAGCGGGGCATCCGTTGCAACTGCATCTGTCCCGCGGGCGTACTGACCCCGCCGGTCCAGGAGATGCTGAAGGACCCGAAGGCTAAAGCGTTATTCGAGGACATCCATCCGATGGGTCGCCTGGGGGAGCCGGAAGAAGTAGCCGAAGCTGCGATCTATTTTTCGTCCGATGAGTCACGCTGGACAACCGGCAGCATTCTGCCCGTCGACGGGGGAGTCATGGCGGTATGAGTACCCAGGAGACGCGGTACGGTTCAAGGGCCCTACCCCACAGCGACCGTTTCATCCTTCGTTTCAAGTATGACGTCACCCCTAAACACACGGGAAAACGCATGACCATGGATGAAGCAGGCCTCTATACAATTCAAAATGGAAAAATCGTCAAGGAGGAATTCTTCTATTCCATGTAGCTAGCCTGAAGCCGTCAGGTGGTATTGACCCGGCCTGGCTAACGTGCTGAACTACACCTTATTACTTCACCTCATCACACAGGAGGAACGGACCATGGCGACGAAACCATACAAGCAACTCGGATGTCTGGATGTCCAACCGGCAGGCGGCTGCGGATTCCAGGTGCGGGCTGAGACGGAGGCGGAACTGATGCAGTTGGTCGCCACCCACGCCAAGCAGTGCCATAAACTGGATTCAATCCCGCAGGAAATGGCGGCCCAGGTGAAAGCAGCGATCAAGACTGTGAACGTGACGGTCTAAGGGAAATCGTTACCTAGGTGAGGCCTCCCCCCGTGGACATCCGCACACGGGGGACCTTTCGTTGTCTGTCTGAGCAGGACAAGTTCGCCAGAGTGAATATGATCCATCAAAATGTATCGTTCACCACGTGGCCGAATGAACAATTCAATATCTATCTCGACTCGGCATGTACGATGACAGGGAGGTTCCTATGCAACGTATGATTGGATTGTTCGTTCTTTCAATGCTGCTGGTCGGGCTTTCCGGCTGCAGCTATCTGTTCTATCCACGAGCAGGCGACTATGCGACGCAAGCAAAAGGCGCAAGCGGGGTTGAGACGATGATCAACCTCACGACGATGATGGAGACCACGGCAAGCAAGGCCAAGGGCGGTAAAGACGTCGACAGCGCCTTCGACGACCTGCACAATCAGTTCCATGCGCTCAATGATGCGTTCTGCGGTGTGACGGATGCGCAAGCCAAGACGCCGGCTTACGACTTGGCCGTGACGCACAAGAAGGAATTGACGGCCATCTTCAAGCGGCTCTGGAAATTCAAGGGCGACCAGCCACAGCGCGACCTGCACCTCGATCTCTTGAGCGCCGAGTTGAAGGAACTTCGCGACACATTGCACACGATTAAGTAACCTGCCGAAAGGAAAGAGATGATAGGGCAGACACCGGAACAGATGATCGAAGGCCAACGGCAGGACTGGAACCGCGTCGCCGTGGGCTGGGAGAAGTGGGACCGATTCTTCGACGAGCAGATGGCGTTTCTCAATCACCGACTCGTGGCCGATGCGCGACTGCGAGCCGGCATGCGCGTACTCGACCTCGGTTCGGGCACCGGCTATCCCGCACTCCTTGGCGCACGCACCGTTGGGCCGAGCGGAAGCGTGATCGGGCTGGATCTCGCCGAGCAGATGCTCGCCGTCGCGCGACGCAAGGCCACGGCGCTGGGCCTGGCGAACGTGACGTTCCGCACGGGCGACGTGACCGCGCTTCCATTTGACGCGAACTCGTTCGATGCGGTGACCAGCCGCTTCTGTTTGATGTTTCTGCCGGAGATTCCGAAGTCCACCGCTGAGATCGCGCGCGTGCTGAGGCCCGGTGGCTGGATCGCAGCGGCTGTCTGGTCTGCGCCGGAGAAGAATCCCTCGATCGGCCTCTCGATGGAAGCCATTAAGAAGGTGGTCGAACTGCCCGCCCCAGACCCCACTGCCCCCGGCATCTTTCGGCTAGCCAAACCCGGCGATCTCGCCGGCATGCTGCAGCAGGCCGGATTGGTCGATGGAACAGACCAAGAATTTCTCGCGGAATGGTCGTACACGTCAGCCGAGGAGTACTACACGAGTCTGTTGGAAATTGCGGCGCCGATACAGAATCTCATGGCCACACTCTCGGCGAACCACATCCAAGAGATACGGCGCCTCATCATCCAGGCTGCGACCCCATTCCAGCGTGGCAACAGAATCACCTTTCCTATCGCCGTCCGAATGGTCGCGGCGCGTAAACCTCTGTGAGACCACCGTGGCGACAAAGCATGACGGATTCAAGGGCTTCGTGCTGGATCAACTCAGCGAGCTACCAGGCCTGACCCACCGCGCGATGTTCGGCGGATACGGGCTGTACTGTGGTGGAGTGTTCTTCGGCATCGTCCATAAGGGCAGGCTCTATTTCAAGACGAATGCAACGACAGCGCCACGATATCGCAAGCGCGAGATGAAACCATTCAGACCCAACGTCAAACAAACCCTCAAATCCTATTACGAAGTCCCGGTGGACGTCCTGGAAGATACGGAGGAGCTGACGATATGGGCTCGACAGGCAAGCGACCTCTGATGGTGTTCGCGTGGCACAGGCCAGACCGTGTGCGATTTCGACGCCTGTTTCTTGTCGGACTACTCGGTTGTGTGTGTGCTTTTCCTGTGTGGGCCGATGAGCGCCCGGCACCGAAGAGCTTATGGCAGACAGTCCTGACTCCTCCCGTTGTCGATCAGCCTGCAACGACGCAAAGATTTTGGGTGCTCCGTGATCGGGAGATCGCCCTTGATCTTCCATTGCTTCAGGTATTGAAGGATGCCGGTGCCAGACCCCATCCCAGGATCGCCATTGAACTCTTTGATGGCGCGAACCACGAGTTGGATATCACATCGACGGTCTCCCGCAGCAACGACACCGCCATCATCCGTGGTACGTTCAAACCGCCTTCGAGGGGAGACTTTACCTTTGTTGCCAGCGGTAATCTCCTTGTAGGAACCATGCGGCTGGGCGATCGCCTCTACAAGACCGAGCACATCGCCAATGGCCGGCTGCGGCTTCTCGAAGTCGATCCCGAAAAATTTCCGCCAGATTGAGCCTTCACTCTACCGGCCCGTGGCGATTCTCTGCTCGCTATGCCACACTACTCCATGCCTCAACAACCGGCAATCTGGACCGTCGGCCATTCGAGCAGACCGATCGATGAGTTCACCGATTTCTTGCGTGCGCATAAGATCCGGCTCCTTGTGGACGTCCGAACAATTCCGCGCTCACGACACAATCCACAATTCAATACAGACAGGTTGGCTGAGAGTCTGAAGAAAGCCGGTCTCGACTCTCTCCACGTGCCGGCGCTTGGGGGTCTTCGAAAGGCTCGGAAGGATTCGATCAATGGCGGATGGAGAAACGCCAGTTTTCGCGGGTATGCCGACTATATTCAGACGGAGGAATTCCAAAAAGCTCTTGAAGAGCTGATAGCCTATGGCACGAATACGAGGGCAGCGATTATGTGCGCGGAAGCGGTGCCGTGGCGCTGCCATCGCTCGCTGATCGCCGATGCGCTGGTCGCGCGCGGCTGGGAGGTCAGGCATATCCTCTCGCAGGTCAAGGCAGACGAACATCGGCTGACGCCGTTTACGGTCATCGACGGAGCCACACTCGTCTATCCTCAACCAGCCAATTCCCTTGATCCTCCCCGACTCTTCTGACGCATGCAGTATTCGTGGCTTGCGGACCTGATCCTGTGCATACATGTCAGCTTTGTCCTCTTCGTGGTCTTTGGCGGGTTGCTTATGCTGAGATGGCAGTGGGTTGCGTGGCTGCACCTGCCGGCAGCTATCTGGGGCGCGGTCGTCGAATTCACCGGCTGGACCTGCCCACTCACCCCGCTGGAGAATTGGTTGCGCGCGCAGGGGGGCGAGATTGCCTATCGTTCCGACTTCATCTCACAGTATTTGCTGCCGGTGCTCTACCCTGGGGATCTGACGCGAGATTTTCAGCTGCTTTTAGGCACAGGAGTGGTCGTCCTCAATACCGCTATCTATTGGTGGCTCTGGCGAAGAAGGGCACATGGTGCTTTTCGGAATCGATAGGGTTCAGTCGCACGAGCAACCGTGATCGGCCTTCGTGAGCCGCGGATCGTCCGTTCAATCCGGATCGCCGACTCCACGCCGCCCGTTCCAAGTGCCTGCCTTAGCTGTCCGTTCTCCTGTCATTACGTACCGTACTAAGCCAGATGTTGGCCCAGGCCTTGGGAGGAGACCCGGACAACGATAGGGAGATGACTTTCGTTCTTCAGCATGCGACATCGCGTTGATGGGGCGGGAGCGTCCCCTAATCAACAACATCGTTGTTGACAAATATCGAATGTCACAATAGACTGCGATTTATGCTGGTTCTCTGAGTTTTCTCAGAGAGAGAAGGAAACCCGGTGCGAATCCGGGACTGCCCCTAGCGGTAAGCGAGAACGAATCCATGACACGCACTCGCTTTTTTGAGCTGGGGAACAGGGGATAGTAGGAGCACGGCAAAAGCCGAAGTGCTCGTGAGTCCGAAGACCTACCAGCATCCGGCACGGGAGAGACAACCTGAGCCGTTTTGACCTGAAAACCTCGAGGGAGGTCAGTAGGTCTGAGCTGGTTCGGATCCAATCCCCACTTCCGTTCTCGTTCACGACCAACCCTCTCATATGATTGTGTAGTCACCCGTGAGGGCGAAGGTTGGTCCGAGATACACTCACATATCCATGCGCATCACGGCTGGCAACTTCCCCTCGCAGTCTTATGCAAAGGGGAACCCCTTTCGTAGAACTGTCAAAGGAGGGGCACGTTCATGTTGAGCGAACATGTCACGGGAATCACCCGTCCCGTTGCTTCCTCAGAAACCGCTCTACCTCAAAGTATTCCGACCGACGATACATATCCACAGCAGACCATGCGAGTAAAAAAGCGCAATGGCTCCACGGAGCCCGTCGATGTGACGAAGTTCCGTGCGAGCCATAGCATAGATCGTTGATGTACCGCTCTACCGACGTGCAGGATCTGCGGACGAAGATGAACGCCGCAGAGCATCACCTGGTATCACCGTAACCGCGTTGAGCCGGGTAATGGTTTTCGAGGATAGTTACAGCGAGTGGCCGCTTGTTGTGAGCACTTGTAGTTTGCACTAAGGGCGCGACGATTTCTGCATGAACGAAATTACCCATCATCCCGACGGTTCCATCGCAGGCAGGTCCCGGAAGGGGTTTTCTCAGTATTGGGACTGGGACGTCATCCCATTTCTGGCCATCCATTTGATGTGCCTCTGGGCCGTTCAGACTGGAATTCGTTGGGAATGGGTTATGCTGGCCATCGGCAGCTATTATCTGAGAATGGTTGCCGTCACGGCGGGATATCACCGCTACTTTTCCCATCGCTCGTATAAGACCAGCAGACTATTTCAGTTTATTTTGGCATTCCTCGCGATGACATCCGCACAGAAAGGCGTGTTGTGGTGGGCAGCTCACCATCGGCATCACCATAAATACTCAGACCAGGAAAAAGATATTCATTCTCCACTACAACGAGGATTCTGGTTTTCTCACGTCGGATGGGTCTTGTCGGCAAATTATATGCAAACCGATTTTACTCTCGTGAGAGACTTTCGCCGATATCCTGAAATCCGCTTCCTGGACCGGTTCTATTTCATCCCGCCATTCGTCTATGCATTGCTCATCTTTAGCCTATGGGGCTTTCCTGGCCTGATCTGGGGGTTCTTTATTTCAACGACCGCGCTGTATCATTGCACATTCTTTATCAATTCCCTTACGCACATGATCGGCCGAGTTAGGTATAAGTCCAACGACGGGAGTAAGAACAGCTTCCTTCTTGCCGTCCTCTGTTGTGGAGAAGGCTGGCACAACAATCACCATTACTATCAGTTGGCTGCGAAGCAGGGATGGTTTTGGTGGGAAGTGGACCTGTCCTATTACATCTTATCGTTTCTGTCTTGGTTCGGGATCGTGTGGGATCTCAGAGTGCCTCCCGCTCACGTCAAAGCCAGAACGATCGCTGCTGAAAGTAGATCCCACGGGGGGCACACACCGCCAGTTCCCAGTTCTGAACCGTCATAAGACTCCCACAGCACAAACCCGCTTGAGATCAATTAAGGATACGCACGCGATGAGTCACAAGCAGAGTATTCAGCAATTGCTCGACAAGGCCCAAATCAAAATCGATGGCACTCAGCCTGGAGATATCCAGGTCCATAATGAACAACTCTATAGTCGTGTCCTGGCCGAGGGGTCGTTAGGACTTGGCGAGTCATACATGGATGGATGGTGGGATTCCATGCAGCTGGACGAGTTTTTCGCAAAGGTCCACACCGTCCAGCTCGACAAGGACATCGTCGATAAACGCCTCATCGTCAATGCAGTTAAAGCTCGAGTTTTTAATATGCAGAATAAGCGACTCTCCAAGAGAGTGGCGAACGAACACTACAATTTGGACA
>JBDSDL010000086.1:0-5086 GCA_039920585.1 Nitrospiraceae bacterium
GCGTATACGAGCCAAGATAAACTGCTGCACGCCATATTCCGTAAGACTCCGCCCTTGTATGATTGCTTGATGGACATGGCTGAACGTCTTGTCGACAATGCGCCGCAGCGCCGCCGCAGCACACTGATGCGATTCGAGTTGACGGTCCGTCCAGCGCGCTTCAAACGTCTGAATCAAATCCGCCGAACTCACCACCTCAACATCGTAACTTCTGATCAACTCGATCGTACCGGCATCCACGCGCGACACATAGGGAACTGCATTCAGCGGGGAATACTGCATGGCGACACGGAGGCCACCGGCGAGCAGGCGCGCAAGGATTTGCCGCTGCTGCTCCCACGATACATAGCAGTCGGCCTGTCCCGGCAATGGATCCAGCACATGCGGTTCGATGCGATGCAGCAGCTTGACAGGAACCCCTCTCGCCGGTATCCAGTAGTACCATCGCCTGGTGACATGGACGGTAGGATCGATCCGGAGTATGCGATAGGCGAGAGGGTCGCTCCCGCGGAAATCGTAAAAGAGCCAGCCGTCGATTTCGGCATCGCGCAGTGCCTGTTGAATTTCGCTGACACGCTGATCGATGGCCGTGGTCATGGTAGCGGGCATCTTATCGTCGCGCTGCCAAGCCGTCAATGTGGCGGCCATTGAGATCGGTGGTCATGCTACAATGCGCGCCATGGCCATTGAGCATGCACCGGAGTCCTCCCAGTTCCGCGTGACTCTGTTTGTCGGACCGCAGCCAGTGGAGGGAAGACCCTTCACTTCCTCCTGTGTTTTTAATGTCAAGAAACGAAGTTGGAAGGGTGGAATCCAGGTTGCTGTCGTTGTCACCCAGAGTCAGATCGATCGGCTCAGCACCGACGTCGATTTCCCCAGCTGGTTAGCTCTGGTCCTAGTCGATCTCACAGATGAAGATCGTCCTTCTCACCAGGAGCGAGCCCGCGAGTTGTTTATTGAAGCAGTCTGTCGGTGCAAGCTGGACCTGGCGTTGCAATCCGGCATTGCTCAAGAGAACCAATGTCTGGCAGACGACAGAGGGATCACTGAAGTCAGAGACGCCGTCATGAAGCGGACGAACTTCATCACGTCGTACGTGGCAGCTGAACTGGACCTCGTACCGAGAGACGTAACCGCTCCATAAGACAATCCGCATGGGCTCGGCAGGGGGTTTGCATTCAGAGTCGAATTTGTTATAACCACACTACTACTGAATCGTGGGTGAGCGCCCTCGTCCTATTCGGACGAAGCGCAGTTCACTCTAGCTTGAAGAAGGAGGCGTATCCGTGAATCTATACTCGTACTCATTTAAAGGCATGTGCGCCGCCGCAGGCGTGAAGCTGCTCGCGGCAGTCATGGTCCTCACCCTCTGTTCCGCGACACTGGTTCCACCTGTGTGGAGCCAAGAAACCGCGCCGGCGCCCGTGGCAGCCTCCGAAGGTGGCACGGCATCCAGTGCGGGCATGCAAGCCGCAGCCGGGTTTTCGACGTTGTTATATCTCCCTTTCAAAGCGGCGTTTGCCATTGGGGGTGGAATCGTCGGAGGTCTCACCTATCTGTTCTCCGGTCTTGACGAAAACTCGGCAAAGAGAGTGTGGAATACCACACTCTACGGCACCTACATCATCACGCCGGAACATCTCCAAGGCGACAAACCGATCCGCTTCCTCGGTGTGCCAGATCAGGCGGACCAGGCGACCGGCCAACCGGCTCCGGAGCCCATCCGCTAAACGATGAAACCGATCATCGGCGTCACACCAGACTTCAATGCCGGTGATCGGAAGGAATGGGGTGGGCGCGAGCCCACCTACTTTTTGCGAGCGCGCTACATCCGTGCCATCGAAGAGCTCGGCGGGATTCCGCTGGTCCTTCCACTCCATGCAGACCGAGCCACGAGAAGGCGCCTCCTCCAGCAGCTTGACGGATTTCTCCTCACCGGAAGCGGGCCAGACCTTCCACCGTCATTGTATGGTGAACGTCAGCGCTATCCGTTTGGAATCGTGAGCGAACGGCGCGCGAGTTTTGAATTGGACATCATCCATCTGGCGAGACAGGCTGACGTCCCGCTGCTCGCCATCTGTGGAGGCATGCAGGCTATGAATGTCGCCTGCGGAGGCAGTCTGTTTCAGGATATTGCATCACAAGTCTCGACCGCGCTCCAACATCGGCAACGAACTCCAGCGACGAATCTCAGTCACACCGTCACCGTTACACCCGGTAGCCTGCTTCGACGCATTGTGCGATCGCGGTCGATGCGGGTGAATAGTTCGCACCATCAATCGGTCAAAGCCGTCGCGCCCTCGTTGATCGCCAGCGCCCTGGCCGGCGATGGTATTGTGGAGGCAATCGAATCGCCAGCCAACCGCTTTTTTCTCGGCATCCAGTGGCACCCGGAATTTCTCTTCGACCGGCACCCTCTCCACCGGCGATTGTTCGAATCCTTTCTGTGAGCCGCTCGCCGCAGGGCTCCCTAGAAATCCATGCGGAACCTCTGGTCTCTCAGGTCAACCGGAAGGAGAAGCCCTGCTATACTTGAACCCATATGGAACAGAAGATCGTTGACCTTACAGCGCCTTTCGCCATCCCCGCGACTTGAGGAGGTACGGTGATCAGCCGACTCTTCCGAACCAAGTCCATTGAACAGATCCTCGCAGACGCAGATCATCCCGATCATCGTTTAAAAAAGACCCTCACGGCCTGGGATCTGACCGCGCTCGGCATCGGCGCAATCATCGGCACAGGCATCTTTGTCCTGATCGGCACCGCCATTGTCGGCGATGCCCACCGGCCCGGGGCAGGGCCTGGAATCATTCTGTCCTTCGTGCTCTCCGGCCTGACCTGCGTTTTCGCGGCGCTCTGCTATGCAGAGTTTTCCACCATGATTCCCGCAGCCGGCTCTGCCTATACTTACTCGTATGCCACGTTGGGAGAGTTCCTAGCCTGGATTACCGGCTGGAACTTGATTCTCGAATATGGTGTGGCCTGTGTTGCCGTCGCCATCGGGTGGTCTGGCTATTTTAACAAGCTGCTCGGGCTGGCTGGGATCGAATTGCCGCATTGGGCGACGCATCCACCCGGAGGACCTGACGGGGGTGTGGCAAATTTCCCTGCCGCGATTATCGTGCTGCTCGTCACCATCATCCTCGTCATCGGGATCAAAGAAAGCGCTCGCGCAACCGGCATCATTGTGTGTGTGAAGCTTGCGGTCATTCTCTTCTTCATCGCCGTGGGGACGCCGTCGGTGAATACCGACAACTGGACGCCCTTCCTGCCGCAGGGATTCGCCGGCGTCGGCGCTGCAGCGGCGATCGTGTTCTTCGCCTACATTGGATTTGACGCGATCTCGACGACCGCCGAGGAGGCCAAGAATCCTCAGCGGGATTTGCCGATTGGAATCATTGCCTCACTCAGTATCTGCACCGTCCTCTATATTGCCGTGGCTGCCGTCCTGACCGGTTTGGTTCCCGCAGCGCAGATCGACATCCATGCGCCGGTGGCCGCAGCGCTGAGTATGGTGGGCTTCAAGTGGGGAGCGGCGATTGTGGCGTTCGGGGCCGTAGCAGGCATTACCAGCGTACTCGTCGTGATGATGCTGGGGCAAATTCGGGTATTCTTTGCCATGTCGCGCGACCACCTATTGAGCCCTTGGCTCTCAACCGTGCATCCACGCTATGGCACACCTCACTATGCCACCATTCTCACCGGCATCGCCGTGGCCACGCTCGCTGCCCTGATTCCCATCGGCGATGCGGCGGACATGACGAACATCGGCACTCTCTTTGCTTTTGTCCTGGTCTGTATCGGTGTCGTGGTCTTGCGCTACACGAAACCCAACCAACATCGCCCATTTCGGCTTCCGTTCATGCCGGTCGTTCCCATTCTGGGCATGCTGGCCTGCCTCGGCCTCATGAGCTTTCTTCCATGGGTGACTTGGGTCAGATTTGCCGTCTGGAGCGCTATCGGCGTTGTGGTCTACCTGGGATATGGCATGAAACACAGCAAGCTAGCCGGCCCATCCCCTGAAGGTCACATTCCAAAACATTTGCCGTAATAGAGTGGATTAGCTCGATTTGTCTGCAGGCTGAACCGCCAAGACTGGGGCAGGAGGCGGTGCGTTATCAGCAGGAGCAGCTGGAGAGGCTGCCGGCACGACAGGCTGGCCCACTGGTGCTGATGCAGCAGTGGGTGCTGCTGGTTTAGGAGCAGCGGGCGGTTTGGGAGGAGCAGGTTTCTCCGGCTTAATGTCTCCTTCCCACGAGGGGCCGGAGTACATATCCGCCGAGAGACCCTTGGCTTTCCATTTCTCTTCGAAATCCGCGGCCGCCTTATTCGGCGTCTCCCCATTCCCCACGACATTATTCCACGGATAGACCTTCGGGCCGATCTGGCACCCGGTCTCAGTCCGCTTCAAATACAAGGAGATAGGGTTCCCGCGATAGGGTCCAAGATAGATATGCACGGAACCGGCATATTCGAGCAAATGCTCCATCCCTGCCTCCAAAGGGTCGCATGATGCCATAAGAGGTGAGAGGAGGCAAGGCACATCCCCATGAATCCCCTTGCTCGCAGAGCCCCCACGATAAAGCGGTGGTCGCTCGATGCGCGCAGTGGGGGATCCATGGGGACGTGCCTTGGGATTGAGGTACGGCGAGAATTCTTGGTCAATGCACATGGTGAGACTGTGCTCGTTAGACGCGCGCAGTTAGGGCATCCTTGGCCACTCCCCTAAAGATGCGGCACGGAGAATCAGCCCACTAGCGCAAGGGGCTGTTGATTGACAGGCTTTTCAACCGTCCCGTAGACTGCCTCGTATGCCTTCACGATTAATCACTCCCGCTCGTCCAAACAGCAAGAAAACCACCATCGGCTTCGTGAACCTGGGTTGTTCAAAAAATCAGGTCGATTCCGAAGTCATGTTGGGCACGTTGGTGGCGGACGGGTTTGCCTTGACTGATGACCCGAAGAAGGCCGAAGTGGTCATCATAAATACGTGTGGTTTTATTGAGGAGGCCAAGCAGGAGTCGATCGATACGATCATTGCGCACGGCAAACTCAAAGAAACAGGATCCTGTCGAGTGTTAATTGC
>JBDSDL010000087.1:0-3292 GCA_039920585.1 Nitrospiraceae bacterium
CCTAGACAGGCTTTTCCGGGAGAGCCGCTGTCCGCTCATGCAGGATAACACCTTTCGTGGGAAGGGGTGCCCTCGCCGGACAGAGGCCCCAGGGGACAAGGAGCTGGAGGAGTGGGCTGAGAAAAGAGGCGGCAGAGAAGTCCTCTTCTTTATCCTAGCCCATCATCACGGGTCCACCTACGCTGTGGTCAAGGATCACGTCTACCGCCGCACCCCACGACGATCGCCAGGAAATAAACCGCCAGACAGGCCTTCCGGAACGCGATAGGATCCTCGACCGAGCCTCTCTCCTTCTATCCCATAACGTGACCAAGCGGCACGAACTCGTCACCGTCTCAGCTTCTCCAGCTGAGCTAGGATGCTACTGGATCATCAACACGAGGGGGCGAAATGCTCAAATTAAAATTGCTTCGTATGTCATGGGGGCTTAGCCAGTGGGAGCTGAGTCACCGTAGCGACATGAGCCAAGGTCGATACTCGATGATCGAGCGGGGCTTAATTGAGCCGACACCTGATGAGCGGGAGCGGCTCGCCACGATCCTGGAGGCACCGGCTTCATCTCTTTTGCGGCCAGCGTGTCGAGTGAAGCGCGCGCCTAATTCGACCTCCTCATGTTCAACAGTCACTTCCTGACAAATAAAAAAGCACGGCCGGCGTCACCCGGCTCGGGCTTAAACTGAAAGGAGCGATGGGTGGCTTGCCATGGATAGAGTGCTCACACACATCATTAGCTCGACTGATGCAAGGGCCACAGGGCCAGACAAATGGATCGCGCATTGTGGAGCCCACGGATCGAAGCGGCATCGAGATTTAAGCATCCGCGCCATGGGCGATCGAATTTTACTCCACTGTTTTGCCGGCTGCGAGACCGCGCAGATCGTCGCGGCTCTTGGGCTTGAGATGTCCGATCTTTTTACAGACAAACCCACACCTCGCCAACGACAGGAAGTCATGCACCGTCGCAGCCAAGAACAGGCGACACAACAAGCGGCAGCCGGGGCTAGGGGACGGAAAACCGATCTGTTGAAGCATGCGGAGTCCCTGGTTCAATCTGCCCGCGGCCTGAACATCGAGGCCTGGACCCCGGCGCAATTGGACAAGCGGCTCAATGTCCTCGCCGACGCCTATGACGTGATCGAAGGGGACCGACATGAACAACAGTACTAAGGAGATGGATCTCAACGCCGTCCAGTTCACGATTACTCAGGCGTTGAACGGGGCCTCGCCTCTGAATGAGGCCGACCTAGATCGGCTCGCACTCCTCCCGCTGATTGAGTATGGGCAGGCGCGAAAAGCCGTGGCTGACCAGCTTGGAATCCCGGTGGCCTATCTCGATGCGGAGATCATGAAGCGACAAAAGGAATTAAACCCCGTGGCGACGACGGGCAGCGGCAAACCGCTGGAGATGCCCGCCCTTGTGCCCGCGGAGCATCCCGTCGATGGGGCCTCGCTTCTGCACATGCTGCTGAACGTCCTGAGCAAGTATCTGGTGCTTCCAGACCATGCTGCGATTGCGATTGCATTATGGGTCGTGCGCGCTCACTGCGATGAGGCGTTTGCGATCAGTCCCCGGCTGGCCATCCTGTCCCCGGTGAAGCGCTGCGGGAAATCGACCCTCCTCGAACTACTCGCCAAGCTGCTCCCGCGCCCGCTGCCGACCTCCAATGTGACGGCTTCGGTGATCTTCCGAGTGATCGAAAAGCTCCACCCGTCGTTGCTCATCGACGAAGCCGATTCGTTCATGAAAGAGAATGAGGAACTTCGCGGTATTGTCAATTCAGGACATCGACGCGATTCGGCGCAAGTGCTGCGTAATGTCGGAGATGATCACGAACCGCGGAGCTTTTCTACTTGGTCCCCGATGGTCATTGCGGCCATTGGGATGTTGCCCGATACGATCGAGGACCGCTCGATTGTGGTCGAGATGCGACGGAAGAAACCAGGGGAAGTGGTCGAAGGGATTCGGTGGAATAGTCGGAAGGGGGAAGTTCTGAAGGGACAGCTTCAGACTATCGCCCGTGCGCTGGCCCGATGGAGCTTCGACCATACCCGCACACTTCGGGATATTGACCCGTCCATTCCGAACGGTCTTCATGACCGTGCCGCAGACAATTGGAGTCCCCTGCTGACGATTGCGAAAGCAATTGGAGAGCCGTGGGTCCAACAAGCGAACGCGGCAGCGCTTGCGCTCTCCACCAGCGAGACGAAGACTGAACCCCGCGGGGTGGAACTCCTCCACGATCTTGCCGAGATGTTTCAGGCTGATACCCGGGACCGCTATCCCTCTCAAGGCTTGTGCGATGCCCTGGCCGGACTGGAAGAACGCCCGTGGGGAGACTGTCGACAAGGAAAGCCGCTCAACCAGACCCAACTTGCGAGACTCCTGAAACCGTTTGGGATCTTATCGCGGACGATCCGTCTAGAGGGACAGGGGACAGCCAGGGGGTACCTTCGAACCGCCTTTGACGATGCCTTTACACGATACTTACCTCCTCTCCCCCCAGATTCCCCCATTTCAAAGTGGAACAGTGACACAACCCGCGCCCAGAGCGGCGATCACCAGCTTTTTCAGGGTGACACAGAAGGCGCGTGTGTCACTTCCGAAAAGGGCCTCAACCCCGCTCCCAGAGCGGAATGTGTCACTGTGTCACTTCAAAACCAGGAAATCCAGCCAGACGAGGGACAACCAGGGTTGTTTAGCGGAGAAGTCCCCAGCGAGAGCGAGGAGGTACTGAATCTTGCTGATTGAAGCCTATCAACCCCTCCGCATTCGCCTCAAGTCAGGGGAGATCAGGATGGAGCCCGGGCACCCCCTTGAGTTCAATGCCGAGGACGGCGAGAAACTCCTCGCGCGTGCACCCGGCAAGGTTCGGGTCATCTATCAGGCCGGGAGCATGATTACCTGGCAACGGGCCGATGGCCGTCAGCATACCGGCGTCGTGGATTTCCTCCATACCGACCCAACCGGCACGGCCTGGGCCTTCGTCACGGTGCTAGATGGCGGATGGGCCGCGGTCAATGTGAAGTTCGTGAGAGAGGTCAATCCATGAATAGCTGGTTACAAACTAGGCTGTTCATCTGTCCTCGGTGTGGGAAGAGCTACACCCACGATCGCGCCTACGCGCATGCGCAGTTCCAATGCCCGAAGCGGCCGTCACCAACCCGTCACACCGGGATCTGTGGAAGAGAAGAGAGGACATTAGCCCATGAGATCGGTTTCTCAACGCACCCAACGCACCGCTCGTAAAGTCAACCGGAAGAAGGTCTTAGATCTTGCTGGGAAGGGTCTTTC
>JBDSDL010000088.1:0-3316 GCA_039920585.1 Nitrospiraceae bacterium
CGATTTTTGCCTGAGTTCATATCGGGTCGAGCATGCAGGTGAAGACTTTCAGGCACAGGTACTCCTCGTCGCGTAAGCCGTAGCTCCGCCGCTGGATGACACAGCTCTTGTTGTTCACGCCCTCGACAAATCCCAAAGCCACCATGTTCTCCGGCTGGCAGTAGGCCGCGATGCTGTCCCAGTGCCGCTCGATCATCTCGGCAAACTTCGCGTAGGGTTTCAGTCGCTGCCACTTGAGTGAGACGCGCCAGTTTACGAAAAAACGACGAGTCCAGCCTTCGCGCTTGTAGCCCAGAGCTGCCCGAACTCCTCCTTGAGGATGTAGTCCGTGCTCAATCGACTGTTGGCTTTGAGCAACAGCTTCAAGCTCCGGCGTCCATCTGTCATCAGGTTCTCCCGGTGCGACAGCAGCGTGTACTTCTGGCCCTTAATGAAACGCCGGTTCTTTCCCGTCAGTCGGTAATACTCAGCCTTTCGCACCGCATCAAGCGCCTCGCCAAGATGGCGCAGGACATGAAACTTGTTGAACAGCCTGGGAGAGCACTTCACAATGGTGGACCTTTACAAGATGATCAAACTCTTTATTGAACCAATAAAAGTCAAAATACTCACCGCCGTAGGACTGTCCGAGCAGGCCCCCCCCAGAGACACAGGACAAGGAGAGGCATGCGGAGCCGGCTCACGATGGGTCTCGATCTGGCATCTGTTAGAGTCATCCATGTCCTCGGCCTGTTAGCCTCTGTCACAATCTTTCGATGCATTATTGCACCGCGAAAAACGTAAAGGCATCGCTGTCTGTCGCCGTTCGAGTTGTGTCGGGCACAAGGCCATTCACGCTGGTCGTCAACACATTTCGGCCAAGGACAAGAGGGGACTGACCGAGTTCAAACAACGCCACCCGTTCAGTCCCATTGCCCGTATTGATAAAGCGTGGCGTCACATCCACACGATTGAGCGCCGCCGTAAAGGTGTCCGGAAATACGGTTTCACCATTGACGCCAAAGCGGATGAGAATCGCGATCGGCAGCGTTCGGGTTTCTCCATTTTCATTGCCCACAAATCCTAAAAAGCCGTCAACGGAGGGTCGGCGGCCCCCGGCAAAGATCAGATTATCAGCCAGTCGGGGGCCAAGTGTTGCGCCGGCTTTGGCATCGTCTGGGAACACGGGGATCGTCATGCCGACGTCATCGAAATCCCCTGCATCCGTTGCCGTGGGCACTTGCGCAAACCCTCGGACATAAAATTTGACGGCTTGGGGAGGCGATGGACTTTGAAGAGAAAACCCCCCTAAGGTCTCATTGGGCTTAATTTGAAATGGGGAAGGGAAGCGGGATCCATCATCGACATAGTCCGGCGGGATCGATTCATCCGGTACTTCGATTGCGGCCCATCCCAAGATAGGTTCCGTAAAAAATGGATAACTTTTCCACCCCCGGGGCGACGTCACATTCAATATTTCTCCATCGAATTCGATGTCAAACGTTTCGATGTTCTGTTGGCTAGCCGGCAAGCTCGTCACGTTGTAGGTGTAGGTGTAGAGCTGGGTCGCCGTATCAAACTTGACATCGACGGCCACAGTCACATCCACCTGGTTTGTTGGAATAACGGGAATCAGGATTTCTGCCTCGCCGAGGGTGGGAAGCCATCCGATTCCAACTAGGAGAAGGCTCGCGAGACTCTTGCTGAGACGAGGGAAGTGTTTCATCATGCTACTCCTTGAATTCGGTAGGTTCATTGCAGAGACGGACATGCATGTCCCGATGGGAATGGTACCTCATGGTTGAAATGTGGATCGGGGGTCACGAAAATGATAATGCGACGCTTCAGAAGCGGCAATTTCCCTTATCTGCACCAACCCGACTGCTGACGACCTGGCAATAGCCAACAGTTCTTCTCGATCCTCCGGCTTCCAATCTGGACCGTCCGGTACTGTTCCAGTCCCCTTTTGTTCTTTGGTATTATCCACGTCGAACTCCTCTCCGACGCGGTGCGAAGCATGTGGGGGGAGCCACTTCCCAGGATAGTCAAAGAGCCCTCCCCAGACTAAACTTGCGTCGTTTATTCGAATAATTTTCCCCCGTTCGGCAAAAAACATGTTCGCTAAATTTAAGACCTTCGGCAGGGTTTCCGGGCGAACGTAGTGGCTGTCCTGATGTGTGTTCGTGGAGGCATTTCCTTCAAACACATAGGTGGGATCACTGTCTGGCAAAGGGACGAGTCCTTCAATTCTCACATGAACGAACAGGGAGCCTGTGGATGAAACCGTCACTCCATCCGGGTTGAAACATGCGAGTTTGACTTCAATTTCTCCGGCGACCTCTCCGGACGTATAGGTCGTGCGAAATTGCAGACCATCAGACCCTGTGTTGCCCACTGTTTGATCATACGCCCCATCCTTTGTTGTGCTTCGGCCGCTGGTATGATTGGACTCTGGATGTCCTCCGGTATCAGGAATTCGTACGGGTTCGACCGTGATCTTTCTATTGGGAATGACCTGGCCTGTGAGCAAATCGAGGCATCCGAAAGTATGTTGCCTGGTGTATGTTTTTGCATGCCGAGTTGAGGCCGGGATACTCGGGCGAATGATGGAAAATGGAGTGCTTACAGCTGCGACCGCCTCTTGAGTGCTACCTCTTACAGAAGTATGCCAATTGACTTTTTCCCGGCCATTTGAATCGAGTTCGAGAGATCTCCCTATCGGCGCCGTAAAAGAACTCTCTTGTGCCAGAACCCTGGGAGGCCCTCCAAGAGCCAGCATCAATAGAATGCACACCGTCCAAAGACGTATTTTCGAAAATTCCTGGGCGCCATCCTCTGGCATTTGTGTTCTCCTTCATAGTTACTGATGAGGTCAGCAAATAGTGCGTTCCCGCCCGGTTCGATAAACTCAGCACAGGCTTCGGCACGCCTGTGCTGAGCCTGGCCGAAGCACTCAGGGCGAACGGGCTTCAGGGCTACCATTTATGGTTAGCTTTACGAATCATGAACGGCAACATACGCACTACTTACGGAGCTGTCAAGATGATGTAGATAGCGCATCATCTGCCCGGTTTAGGGTGCGCCCTCAAGGAGGGGCACGATGACACGGGCGACCGTACTACAGGAGGTGAGACAGATGTGGTTTGAGGGGCTGTACGAGCGGCGACATCGGCGGACACTCACAATGGTGGAAGCCGCGGAGATCTTAGGGATCACCGAACGGACGTTTCGCCGCTGGAGTGGCCGCTATGCCACCGAGAAAAGATAGCAGAGGGTCGGTGTGACGTTATACTTCTGCCGCAACGCGGAGAACCACAGGCGAGTTTTTGGGCAGGCA
>JBDSDL010000089.1:0-7562 GCA_039920585.1 Nitrospiraceae bacterium
CTCACTTCGCTCGGACTCTTGGCCGTGGCGTGGGGATGGTTGCAGAGGAGTGATTCTTGAGTGAGGTGCAGCGCGCGCTGGAGTACGGGTTTTCATCAAGCGCACCGAGTATGCCCAGCCTGGTGTAGTGCTCTGATGAAAATCTCAAGTATCGATGGATTGGTGTTGGTGACCATGTGGGGCATAAGCGTCGAGGGTTGTGCAGCAAGGGGATAAGGCCAGGCAGGAGCCAGTTAAATTATTCAGGAGCGGTTTGACGAAGACCGAGAAACCCGCTGGTGTGCGGTCGAAAAGAGAGAGTCAGCGCTCGCCCAACGAGGGTCTTCCGATTATTTCTACCACTCTTGAGGGGGAGTGGCCAATGTTGCCCTCAACTGCGCGCTCCGGGAGCGAAGGAGCGACGCGGGTGCCATTCTTATAACGCTCCGAACGTCCGTTCGAAGAAGGTCTTGGTGAGCGTCATATGCTGCTCGATATCTGACTGCAAATCGCGCGCGCCGGCCCGCCAGTCATCTCTCGTGTAGCCGATGCGGCGGGCAAGACTGACAAACTCTTCCGAATCGGAAGGAGGGAGCACAAGGTCCTTGGTGTTCCCTCTGACCATGCGCAATCCGTCGACTAACATCCGGATGAAGATGTAGGCTTTCCGGAGGCCCGCGCCATCGGCGCGCGCAACGAACCCCTCATTGACCAGGGCAGCGAGTGCCTGCAGGGTATTCGGGGTACGCAGGCTCGGATGATTGTGGCCATGCATTACTTGCAGGTATTGCGCGGCATATTCGATGTCGATGAGTCCTCCAGCGCTATACTTCGCATTGACCTTTCCAGGCGAGACCAGTTGTTTGAGCTGTTGCCTCCGGAGTTCCAGCGCCGCGGGAATGTCCCAGGGAGCTTCTCCGTAGACGAAAGAGTCTCGGTGTGTTTCCAGGCGATGACCCAGTGCGGAGTCTCCGGCGATATGCCGTAACTTGATCAAGGCTTGCCGCTCGAAGGGTGCGGCAAGTCCGGTTGGACTGTAGTAGCGGCAGACCTCCTCGAACGCATTGGCCAGCGCACCTTTGCCTCCATGCGGTCGAAGCCGGACATCAATGTGATAGATGCCTTCTTGCTTGGCTTCGATCCACCCTAGGAGTTCCTGCGCCAGCCGTTCGAAGTATTCGCTGTTCTCAATTCCATCTTTTCCGCTTGTGTTGCCCGATCCACCGTAGACGAAGAGGACTTCGATGTCCGAGGCGTAGCCAAGCTCGCGCGCTCCGAATTTTCCCAGACCCATGACGGCAAAGGGGCAGGGTTTCTTGTTGGGAAGCTGCGGGCGTCCGTAGGATTTCTCCAGCTTGGCGCGGCAATCTGCGATGCTCCGTTCCATAATGATTTCCGCCAGTTCCGTGAGCGCCAGCGAAAAGTCAGGGAAGTTGCCCGAGGGCTCGACGATATGCTTGATGTCGATACGGAACATCTCATGGTCTTTAAACCGGTTCAAGACGTCCTTTCGCGCGTCGTCTGTTTTGGCTCGCGTGACCAGACGAGCGAGCTCTTTCCGAAGGGTCGCCTGTGGCTTGATCAAGGGTGCATCCCGGTATTCGGTGAGCAGCGGAAGGAGGTTGTCGTGCTGGCGTCGGAGAAAGTCCTCCCACAAGAAATCGCTGGCGCCGAGCAGTTGCGCGAGCAGCGGAAACGCTTTTTTATCGCTGATGAAGTCGAGCGCCTGGCTCTTGCCGTTCTTGCCCTGGTCTTTCACGATAAGATCCAGGAATTGGTCGAATGATGCCAGCGCCTTAGCCGGGTCGGACGCCCAGGTCAAGGCATGCGTGAATTGTTTGATGAGCACGGCGGTCAGCCGTAGTTGCTGCTGATCGGCGGAGTCGAGCAGTTTCTGCCCATCGCGATTCCTGACAAAGAAACGATCGTGCAGCGTGGCGCCGTCGCATTCGATCTGGGCCTTGGCAATGTATATGTTGCGCATGGCCAGGGCATTCGCAAGCGCGTAGAGGAAGGCCGGAGTATCATCCGATCGGATGTCCATGATCGTGTCTGTCTGGGATTGGCTATTATTGAAGGTAATCTGCACTGTATCGAGCAGGCCAGTGAAGGCACTCCGCTGCTTGTCCAACCGTTCGACGAGCCGGCGGTTGACATATTGGCGCGCGGCTTCGAACTGACCGGCATCCAGCAGTTGAACGATCTCGCTGACCGTCTGTCGGAGGGCATTGTGTTGTAGCGAAAGAAAGCCCGTGCGGTCTATGGGATGCACCAGGAAGACATCGACGATTTTTTTTCGGCTAAGGCCGGGCCGGCCTTTAGGCCGGCCGGTCGTCGAAGGAGCCTCCCGGCGCGGCGTGGGAGCGGGCGTGGCCCCCATAAACGTATAGATCCGTCCCTCTTCGATATTGAGCCCAAATGCCGAGAGCACGCCGCAGATGGCGGCGAATTCTGAGAAGTAATCGTAGGCGACGATGATGATTTCATATCGCCCCGCTCGTTTGTCGAGCACCGATAATTCGCAGGGGTGGTCCGGTGTGAGCCGGCTGGCGAGATGAATATGCTGCGCGATGGTGTCCGGTTGGAACCGCTCGAAGTACTCAGGGTCCATCCGAGACACGAAATCCTGAACGACCTCGTCATCGACGTCCTGGCATAGCGAGGCCAGGGTCTTGATGATCGACTCGCGTGATCCAAGCCCATCCGTCATGGCTCGGAGTATAGCCGAAGCGTGGTTCGTTGTGCGAGCGCCAAGGTGTGCGTATAATGCCCGCCTATGATCACTCGTTCTAAGAAGCCAGTGCCGCGTTATTGTGCCGTTCCGAAGCTCGAATGGGCTGCGCGACCGGATCCGACCCCGGTCCTCTTAGTGTCTGGGCTGGAACCGGCCAGGCTTGAAGCGATTCTTCAACCCTACGGACTCCACCGCATTCAGGATGCCGATGCGAATCTGCAGTCGATGGCAGGAGACCCACACCAGCGGCGCCAGTTGGCAGACATCCTGCCTGCGTTGCTTGAGGCCATTGGGCGGACCGCCGACCCAGATCAGGCGTTGAACCATTGGGAACGCTGGCTCGCAAGCGGAGTCAGCCGGTCGGCCGTGCTGGAATACCTGCGCAGCGCTCCCCGCATGCTGGATCTGGTGTGCGCGATTTTTGGGAGCAGCGACTCGCTTGCCTTTACCCTCGTCCGCGATCCCCTGCTGCTGTACTGGCTGGCCCAGCAGAACGTGTTGTCCACTGCGCCGACCAGGGCGGGGATGGAACGCACGATCCGGCAAAGTTTGGAGAGTGTCGCCGCTACCGAACTCAAATTGGATGCGCTCAGACGATTTCATCGTCGAGAGATGTTACGCATCGGCGTGCGCGATCTCCTCCGATTAGCCGATGTGGTGGAAACAACCGCCTCTCTTTCGGACCTGGCCTCGGTCCTTATCCATGCCGCCTATCGCATTGTGGATAACGATTTACGGACCCGGCACGGCATTCCCATGCACAAAAATTGGCAGAGGCGATGGGTGAAGACCGGCTTCACCGTCATTGCGATGGGGAAGCTGGGCGGACACGAGCTCAATTACAGCTCCGACGTCGATGTGCTCTATGTCTGTGAATCCCATGAGGGAGAAACCAGGCCGGCTGTGTCCGGACGCGCAAAGGCCAAGAGTCCTGAGCAGCGCGGGCTGTCCAATGAAGAATACTTTGAAATTCTCGCGCGGGAGCTCACAAAGGCGCTGACCGCACAGACCCATGAAGGGTACGTCTATCGCGTGGATCTTCGCTTACGGGCAGAAGGTTCGGTGGGGCAGCTCACTCGCTCGCTCGACGATTATGCCAAGTACTATCGGACGAGGGGACAAGTGTGGGAACGGTTGGCCTTACTGAAGGCCTGGCCCATTGCCGGATCGAAGGAGGTCGGGAAATCGTTCATTAAGCTGGTGCGGCCCTTTGTGCTGACACCCCCATCGAAACGCCCGGATGTCGAACAAGGACTCGCAATCGTGGAGGAGGTTCGATCGGTCAAGGAACGGATCGACGCGAAGATGGCCGAGCGCGGACATGAACAGCGCAACGTCAAACTCGGTGTCGGCGGGATCAGGGAAATCGAATTTCTTGTCCAAACGATCCAGGTGTTGGCCGGCCGGCGGTTGCCGGAGATTCTTGGCCGTGGGACTCTCGATTCGTTGGCGCGGCTTCAGCGGGCCGGTATTCTCTCAAAAGTACAACAGACCGATCTGACCCGTGCCTATAAGTTTCTCAGAGATGTGGAGCATAAACTCCAGATGGTGCACGATCTACAGACGCATGCGCTTCCGGATCAGCAGAAGGAATTGGAACGTTGCGCCATCCGCATGGGCTATGACAGAGCCGATCGTCCGATCGCCGTGAAGCAATTTCAATCCGACCTTGCCGCCCATACCACTCTCGTGCACGACATCTTTCGGTCATGTTTCGACACGCCGAAAACCTCGGCCATGCTCAAAAAAACATTCCAGCTGATAGGCCAAAAGCCAGCAAAGTAGCCTGTAGTCTGCGGTGCTCCTGGGAGCTTTTGCAGGGTGAGAGGCTAGGGGCGGCTAGAAGGAATGTCATCCGCTCGCCTCGTGCCCCTTGCCTCGCGCCCGGTCTATGCAGTTTCGTGACGAACGTCATGCTTCATGCGGGCTAGTGGCGCAGTTTTCTTCTCGCTGCAGGGGGGGAGTCGCTGTGACTGTTCAGTCGTTACAGTGGGAACGAGGGAAGTCTTTGACTCCTGAGTGCGCGGGGCTAAGATTATTTCAAGGATGATCCTGCCGTCAACATAGCAGGGATGCTTCACACCGTTCCGATGGAGGCCGCCGTGAACGCCACTATCGAGCCGCTTGCCCCATCAATCCTCACCGACGAAAAAATCATCGCGGCATTAAAAAAGAGCGGGCCGCTGACGATTGAAGAGATGTCTTCAATGCCCGGAATGAGTTGGGCTCGGGCGCTCTCCGCCGTTGACCGGCTCAGTCGCTTAGGTGCGGTGTCGCTACGCAGAATCGGTCTAGCGTGCCAGGTGGTCTATAACCACGCGACACTGTCTTAGCCCGCATCATTCATGAAGGCTTCTTTGCACCCGCCGATACGTCGCGTGCTAAATCTGATGGTGGACGGGCTACTCGGCGTAGCGCAGGTCACGATCACTGGCTAATGAAAGGTAGGTTTCTCCCCATTGATGCGGACTTTCGAGATTCCAAGCTTCCTCAATGTTGATCGGCTTGAACCGCAGGCCGTAGAGTCCCCCATAGACCAGATGCGTCAATCCTGCTCCTGAGTCCTCAACCAGTTGAGCATAGGCCGGGCATGCCAGCGTCGTTATGTTGTCGCTCCAGCCAGTGACCCAATACCATTCTCCGGCAGGGTTTCGGTCGTAGAGTTTGACTTGTTGAACAGGTCGAGCGGGGCCGATCTCTTTGAATCGCGCGAAGACACTCGCCTCACAATTTTCGTTTGATTCGACTTCGACAATCACGGGACGTTCCCTCGGCTCATTCAAACTGACGTTCATTGTAGCGCGGTGAGGAACCAAGAAACACGAAGGGCCCGGCGGACAATCCGCCGAGCCCTTCACTTCTTACTCTGAGCTATCAGCTCTTTTCTTCTTAGTACATGCCTTCCATGCCGCCGTGGTTGTGTCCACCTGCACCACCGGCCGATTCTTTCTTCTCTTCCGGCAGTTCAGTGATCATCACCTCGGTCGTGAGCATCAATCCTGCCACGCTCGCGGCGTTCTGCAACGCGCAACGAGACACCTTGGTCGGATCGATGATACCGGCCTTGATCATGTCCACATACTCCTCGGTTGCCGCGTTGTATCCACCGCTGGCGTTCTTGTCGTTGCGTACTTTCTCAACGATGACGGAGCCTTCCATCCCGGCGTTTGCCGCGATCTGACGAATCGGCTCTTCGAGCGCGCGGCGGATGATACTGACACCCACCTGCTGTTCTGCCACCAGCTTGAGCGAATCCAATGCGCTGATGCAACGGAGATAGGCTGTTCCGCCGCCAGGGACAATCCCTTCTTCGACGGCTGCCTTGGTGGCGTGCAACGCGTCTTCGACACGCGCTTTCTTTTCCTTCATTTCGGTTTCGGTCGCGGCGCCGACGTTGATGACGGCCACACCGCCCACGAGCTTCGCGAGCCGCTCTTGGAGCTTCTCCCGGTCGTAGTCGGAGGTCGTCTCATCGATCTGAGCCTTGATCTGCTTGACGCGGCCTTCGATCTTCTTCGAATCGCCAAAGCCTTCCACGATCGTGGTGTTATCCTTGTCGACCGTGATGCGCTTGGCGCGGCCGAGGTCCGTGAGCTTCACATTTTCTAGCTTGATGCCAATGTCTTCCGAGATCACCTGGCCGCCGGTGAGGATCGAGATATCCTCCAGCATGGCCTTGCGGCGGTCGCCGAATCCCGGAGCCTTGATGGCCGTCACGTTGAGCGTGCCTCGGAGCTTGTTCACTACCAGAGTCGCCAAGGCTTCGCCTTCTACGTCTTCAGCGAGAATCACGAGCGGCTTGCCCAACTTGGCGACCTGCTCGAGGACCGGCAGCAAGTCCTTCATGCTGCTGATCTTCTTCTCGGAAATGAGAATGAGGGGATCTTCCATGACCGCTTCCATGCGCTCGGCGTTGGTCACGAAGTAGGGGGAGATGTACCCGCGGTCGAACTGCATGCCTTCAACCACGTCTAATGAAGTGGTCATGGACTTGGCTTCCTCGACCGTGATCACGCCGTCTTTGCCGACCTTCTCCATCGCTTCTGCGATGAGGTCGCCGATGGTCTTGTCGTTATTGGCTGAAATCGTCCCGACCTGGGAAATCTCGGTCTTGTTCTGGCAGGGCTTGCTGAGTTTCTTCAGTTCACCGATCACCACTTCGACTGCCTTGTTGATTCCGCGCTGGATTTCCATCGGATTCGCGCCGGCAGTGATGTTCTTTGCGCCTTCGCGATAGATGGCTTGCGCAAGCACCGTTGCGGTCGTGGTGCCGTCGCCTGCCGTGTCGCTGGTCTTGCTGGCGACTTCGCGCACGAGTTGGGCGCCCATGTTCTCATATGGGTTCTTGAGCTCGACTTCTTTGGCCACGGTCACGCCGTCCTTGGTGATCGTCGGGGCGCCGAACTTCTTGTCGAGAATTGCGTTGCGGCCCTTCGGGCCGAGTGTTGCCTTGACGGCGTCGGCGAGCTGGTTCACCCCTCTGAGGATGGACGCGCGCGCTGCGTCACCGTACATAAGTTGCTTTGCCATAGTCGTTCCCCCTTTATATTATCGTCTTTGTAGTGTGTGTGGGTTGTGGTGATTAATGGGTAAAGACCCCAAGGATGTCTTCTTCCTTTAGGATCAAGCACTCTTCGTCTTCGATCCGGAGCTTGCTGCCGGAATATTTGTCGAACAGGACCTGGTCGCCGACTTTCACATGCTCAACCTTCTTGCCGATGGCTTGGACGATGCCTCGTTGCGGCTTCTCTTTCGCGCTGTCCGGCACATAAATCCCGCCGGAGGTGCGGTCCAACTCCTCGGTGTAGGTGACAAATACCCGGTCTCCCAGAGGCTGAAACCCCTTGGC
>JBDSDL010000090.1:0-56201 GCA_039920585.1 Nitrospiraceae bacterium
GCCGAACCAGTTCTTCGGTGAGGTAGGACACGATCCGTTCCGTTCCTCCATAGAGTTTCGGCGGAACGCTCTCCCACAAGGGTGCAACCTGGGCAATTCTCATCGGACGGCTCCTCTCATCATGGGCTTATTACATCGGTCGCAATGTGACAAATCGTACGTCGGGCATCAGATCAGCTTCGATTTTTTGCTCGAGAACCAGTAACCGCTCTCGCTGCGTGGTTTTGTCGACGTGGAAATACATGACGCTCGCGGAGATATCTTTGATGACATACACCTCGCCCTTGAGGACAACCGAGCGTCCTTGATCGTTAATGGAGTCATCTCAATGAGGGTGCATGAGACTAACCCTGATGGACCAGACAGGCTGGTGTGGTCGATTTGAACCACCACTATAGCATTTTCACCCAACAGAGAGTGATCACTGTTGAACATCTTTTTCAAATGAGCCGAGCCTTCAGATCTTACGGATAGTTCCGCGAGTTCTATTCCGGAATAGAACCCGTGCTACCTTATCCCCATGCGGGAGCAGAAGATACCAGGGAAAACCCTGGTTGCATGGGCAACTTGGTAGCTTAGGTTCCGACCGCCCATATGTCACGCATCAGTAAGGAGCGCGAGGCGCTGACGCCGGAACTCACAGCCACGCAATAGGAGGAGGTAACACACGGGACCATGACAACGCTAGATCGGCATCAGCTTACTCAGTAGCTCAATGCCACTGAACTCGATGAGGTCTCGATCGTCAGGCGCGAGCGGCCCTTGTGCCAACAGGCCGTGAATGGCCTCGCAGGCGCGGACGAAATTTGTGCCTTCTTTCCCCATAATAGTAGAAAGCATGGTGGGCTCTCCTTCCGAACAGGGGGACAGACACTGTGGGAAGTATTTCATAGTCTGAGTGGGCCCCACGAAAAAAGATATCGGAAGTTTAGTAGGGACCTATTACTCGAGAGGCAAGGTGTTTTGGATCATCACCGCAGCTAGAGCCGGTCTGCACATAACTAGGGTGTTTCCTGGTCCGCAGTAGCACCAAGGGATGGTATGGTTCACGCCTTTTGCTAGAAATGCGTGTTCGCCACACAGGACAATTGCCACGTCGGTGTTGTCGATTCGGTGCCGGATCTTCGCCTCCCAGCATCGATAAGATGCTCTCTCACCAAAGTATCGGTAACTTCGAACGGACTATCAGGCAGTTTTGCTTGTTCGGCGAGCAAGGTCTTTTTGCCTTCGTCATGATCTAAGTCGAAACTGATGAAAACTCTTTTCTTTATGATCATGTATCGGCTCCTTTGGAAGGTTGCCCCCCATCTAACTATGAAGTCGGTGGCGGCCCGTCCAAGCAAGGCACTTGCAGCAATCCATTGCGGGTAAGTTTATTCAAAAGTCGTACGCGCCTCCATCACATCGCTAGCGCCCCTCATGCGTTAGAGGCTGCATCGTCAGGCTAGGCCGTCCGTGTTGATCTGTCAATGCAAGCGGGTACGACAGGGAAAACCCTGGCCTGCCAGGGTAAATTCGGTCCAGGGTGAATGATCGACTGGATCGCAACCAGGGAAGATCAGGGTCATGCCCAAGAAACGGTAGACGCCGAAGAGATCCTTCAACACCCGCGGCCGGTCGGGCTGGAAACTGTTAGATCTTTCGATCCTCAAGAGGGTTCACTTTCGTCGGAAGCCAGAAAGACGACGACCTTTCGCGATCTCGTCCGGCGAGTTGAGGGGCCCGAGTGGAATTTGCGCCGCCATTTGTTCGGAGAACGCGTGTTGTTCCGGGATTCCGCATGTCGGAATGTCCGGCCGAACTATCTCCAGTATAGGCATTGACAAAATGGTAGGATGGCGTCGCAGTGCATATCGTTCGCGATGATTTTCAAAGCAGAGAGGAGGAACGTGCGTAAAGCTACCCAACCGTTTTGCTTCACAGGATCAAGCGAGCTACGAGAAATTCTCGGGCAGGAAGCGGACGATGAAAAGCGGTTGGTGGAATTGCTCGAAGAGGTTCCGCTCGACTCAATTTATTATCACACGCATACCTTTTTTTTGCGGCATAGTAACGTCGAACAGATGTATCCAAATGACTTTGCTCAATGGGTGGCGACGGAAGTCCGTGACCATGTTCTCGGAGAGCGGCTTGCAGTCATCGACCCCTTCGAATTACAAGGGCTAGAAGCATTACGGGAAGAATTCATTTCAGTCATCGACGATCATTTGTCCCGCACACCGATTGTGCCGCGCGTGATCTTCGGCAAACCGTTCCATTTCAGCCAGTCCAGAATTCTGGAGATACCCACCGGTCTGGAGGTGTGGACATTGGAAGAATTTCGTAATGCCCTGTCTGACGTGGACGTGAGCGCGATCTATTACCACATGTTCGAAGCCCGCCAACGTCTTGGCAAGCAGGAGAGCGACTTTTCAGCCTGGATCGGAGAGAATCTGGAGATGCCGGAGTTGGCAGGGAAATTGCGCGCGATCAATCCCTATCGGGGGAGTCTTGAACGTCATAGATCCGCGCTCTTAACGGTCTGTGATGAGTTTCTTGAGAAAGAACGTTCCGCCTAGATCGAGTGAGGATCATGCTATGCCCACGCGGGACCCGCTTTGGTTCAAAGACGCAGTGTTTTATGAGCTTCACGTCAAGGCCTTCTACGATGGCAATGACGATGGGATCGGCGATTTTCGTGGCTTGATCCAGAAGCTCGACTATCTTGAGTGGTTAGGGATCACCTGCCTCTGGCTGTTACCATTTTTCCCTTCCCCTCTGAGGGACGATGGCTATGATGTTTCGGACTATCGCAAGGTGTTCCCGGATTACGGCTCTCTCGAAGACTTCCGAACCTTCCTTCAAGAAGCGCATAGGCGGGGTATCCGTGTGATTGCGGATCTCGTGCTCAATCACACTTCCGATCAGCATACCTGGTTTCAGGAGGCCAGACGATCCCCTCAGTCGCCCATGCGCGACTTCTACGTTTGGAGTGACAGCGACAAAAAGTATGAAAAGACCCGGATTATTTTTATTGACACGGAGCGATCCAATTGGACCTGGGACCCCATAGCGGAACAGTATTACTGGCATCGATTCTTCAGCCACCAACCTGACCTCAACTATGATAATCCCGAGCTGCGAAAGGCCATGCTGGAGGTGATGGCGTTTTGGCTCGATCAGGGACTTGATGGATTCCGGTGTGATGCTGTGCCTTATTTGATTGAACGGGAGGGCACCAGCTGCGAAAACCTGCCTGAGACGCATGAGTACTTGAAGGATATCCGAAAGTGGATCGACCAGCGTTATCAGGGACGCATCCTGCTTGCGGAAGCGAATCAATGGCCCGCCGATGTCCGCCCGTATTTCGGCGACGGCAATGAATGCCACATGGCGTTTCATTTTCCCTTGATGCCGCGGCTGTTTATGGGTATCCGCAGCGAGGATTGGCATCCGATCGTTGACATGTTTACACATACTCCGGCCATTCCCGAGGACTGCCAGTGGTGTTTGTTCCTCCGCAACCATGATGAACTGACGTTGGAGATGTGTTCAGGGGAAGAGCGGGACTATATGTACTATGCCTATGCGCGCGATCCTCAGATGAGGCGCAACATCGGCATTGCACGCCGTCTGGCTCCCTTGCTGGAGAACGACCGGCGCAAGATCGAGCTCCTGAACAGCCTCGTGTTCACCCTCCCTGGAAGTCCCATCATTTACTATGGGGACGAGATCGGAATGGGGGATAACGTACATCTGGGGGATCGTAATGGGGTGCGCACGCCCATGCAGTGGAACGCCGACCGGAATGCAGGATTTTCCAAAGCCGACCCCTCGAAATTGTATCTTCCTGTGATCTTCGACTCGATTTATGGGTACCACGCGACGAATGTGGAAGCTCAGGTCCAGACGCCCTATTCCCTGGCGCATTGGATGAAACAAATGATCTCCGTTCGCAAAAAGTGTCCCGCCTTCGGACGGGGTACCATTGAGTTTCTCCGGCCACGAAACGACAAAGTTCTCGCCTACCTCCGGCAGTATCGGGGTGATACGCTGCTCATGGTCCATAACCTGAGCGGGTCTGCTCAAGCGGTTGAGCTGGATCTTCGAAGGTTCACCGAGGTGGTCCCGGTAGAATTATTCGGCGAAACGAGGTTTCCCTCTATCGGTGAAAGACCGTATATGCTGAGCCTCGCTCCATATGGTTATTACTGGTTCAAGCTATCCCGTGCGGTTCGCGAGGAAGCCATCTATGGAATCGAAGGCAGCGTGATTTAACCCGTCCATTTTTCTCGGAGCGAAGCGGAAAATGCGCCAGGAGTTGGATGACTATCGAGACAGCGCGACCAAGGGGACGGTCGATTTCCTCTATCGGCTGAGCGATCTGGTCAAGGGAAGAAGCTTTTTGCATGTGAACGCCGTGCGGTACGGCGGCGGCATGGCTGAGATCCTGCGCCGCCTCGTACCGATGTTAACGTCTCTGGGAGTGGAGGCGCGGTGGGAGGTTCTCGCAGGCGACCAGCAGTTTTTCGACGTCACCAAACGAATCGGCAATGCGCTACAAGGCCAGGAACTGTCGTTTACCGATCAGATGTCCCAAACCTATCTCAAGATCACCAATCGGAACGCCCAAGTCCTCAACCTTGATGCCGACCTCGTCATGGTCCACGACCATGAGCCTGCGGGGCTAATCGAACATCGCAAAGGTGGGAAATGGATTTGGCGCTGCTATCTGGATCTTTCACAGCCTCAGCGCAACGCCTGGAGTTTCCTCCGTCATTTTGTTGTCCGCTATGACGCGGCCATCTTTTCCGTCACCGGATTTGCCCAACGGCTTCCGATTCCGAAGTTCTTGATCTATCCGTCGATCGATCCTTTAAGCGAAAAGAACCGGGAGATGTCGCGAGCAGAAGTGAACCGGAGGATGGACAGCCTCGGGATTCCGAGGGACAAGCCGATTCTGTTACAGGTGGCGCGCTTCGATCGCTTTAAAGATCCGGTCGGAACGATCGCAGCCTACCGAATGGTGAAGAAACATTTCGATTGCCGTCTCATCCTGGCCGGCGGAGGAGTGGCCAATGACCCGGAAGGGGAAGCGGTGCTGGCCGACGTCAGAACCGCTGTCGGTCCCGACGCCGACATCCATGTGCTGCAGTTGCCCCCCGAAGCGAACAGCGAGATCAATGCCCTTCAGCGAGCCGCCACTATTGTCCTTCAGAAATCCATTAAGGAAGGATTCGGCCTGGGGGTTTCTGAGGCGATGTGGAAAGGCAAGCCGGTCGTCGGCGGAACTGCGGGCGGGATCGCTGATCAGATCATAGACGGGGTGACCGGCTACACCGTGCACTCTGTAGAAGGGGCGGCATTCAGGGTCCGGCATCTTCTGAACAATCCCGGCTTGATTCTTCGTATGGGCGGCGCGGCCCGAGAGCATGTCAGAAGAAACTTCCTGATCACGCGTCACCTGAGTGATTACTTGACGCTCTTGAAGACATTCACGCACTAATGACGACGCGTCGACTGCCTGATCTACTTCGAGTGATGACGAACGCGGGTGATGGGTTGCCATGACGATGACCGAGACAGTTTGGCGCGAGGTTCGGGAGCAGTTGGGTGACAGAGGGAAGATCGAGGTTCTCATAGGAATCCCTACGTTCAATAATGCCAAGACGGTGGAGCCAGTGGTAAAAGCCGTGACGGCAGGCATAAGCAAGGTGTGCCCCGGCGCCTCTGTATTGGTGATCAACGCAGATGCCGGGTCCCAGGACGGTACACCAGAGATTATAAAACAGGCTGCTGGGCCCGATTATCCCACGGCATTTGTCCAGCACTTGGCCGGGGGCTTCCTTTCCGGACCCCTCTCACTGCAGGCGCTCTCAGAGTCCGGGGTGCCCGGACGCGAGCATGCATTTCGGGCGTTCTTTACGATTGCGGAAGAGCTGGAAGTAAATGCCTGTCTCGTCATCGATGCCAATCTTCGATCCCTAACTTCCGACTGGATGGAGATCCTCCTTCGGCCGGTGATTGAAAAGGGTGTGGACTATGTCGCCCCTCTCTTTCGACGGGCGAGGTATGAGGGCAGTCTGACGAATTGCATCATCTATCCGCTCAATCGTGCCCTCTACGGGAAACAGATGCGCTATCAGAGTGGGTGCGGCTATGGATTTTCCGGGAAGCTTGCGAGCCTATACTTAACGAAGAATGTCTGGGAGGGAGAGGCAGCGCACTACGGGATCGACAGCTGCTTAACAACCATTGCCGTCGCCGAAGGCTGTGAAGTCTCCCAGGGGTTCTTGGGAACGAAGATTCATGATGGCACGCTCAACGGAATCGAACTCTCGCTACTGCTTGCGCAAGCGGTCGGGGCCTTGTTCCATCTGATGGAAGGCTATCAGGACGTGTGGGAAGTGAGCACAGGGTCGAGGCCGGTCCCCCAATTTGGTCCTCCTTATGAAGCGGGCCCGGAGGGCGCCGCAATCAATGTTGAACGAATGGTGAGGGGCTTCCAACAGGGATTACGGGATCTGCTCCCCATCTGGGAGATCATTCTGGCTCCTGAAACGTTAGAGGGGATTCTGTCGTTGGGCCTGGCGGAGGCGGAAGAATTCCGCTTTCCTGCAGCTCTGTGGGTCCAGACGATCTATGACTTCGCTTTGGCTTATCATGAGAAGACGCTGCATCGTGAACACCTGCTCAAGTCTCTGACTCCTCTCTATCTCGGACGAACGGCATCTCTCGTCCTGGAGACCAGAGAGGGGACCCCGGAGGATGTCGAACGGGTCATCGAAACACTGTGTGAAACGTTCGAGCGCATGAAACCTTATTTGACGAAGCGATGGAGGTTCTCATGAGTATTCTATGGCAGGAAGCCATGCTCGAGGCGTTTCAAGAGACCACTCTTCGGATTGCACACCTATTGCCGAAACTTATGGCCCTGTTGACATTCCTGGCGCTCGGCCTGGCTGCCGGCTGGCTAGTCAAATTTTTCTTCCTACGTGTCTTAAGGGCGGTACGCTTTGATGCGTTGTGCGAACGGTTCGGGCTGGGTACTTCATTGGCCAAAACCGGGATGAATCAGTCGCCATCTCACCTGATCGGACGACTGTCTTTCTGGCTCGTATTTCTCCTGTTCGCGTTCATGGGGATCGATGCCTTGGATCTGCGGGCGACGGCGGATATGATGAGCCGCATCATCGCTTTTTTCCCGGAGATGCTTGCAGCGGTACTACTGCTTTTCTTCGGGATGCTTCTGGCGAATTTCATTGCGGAGGCGGCCCTCATTGCCACCGTAAACGCCCAGATTCAAGAGGCCCGAATAATCGCCAGCTTCATTCGATGGGGCGTGCTCATCTTCACGGCGGCGATGGTGCTGACCCAACTTGGAATCGCCAAAGAGATTGTCGTGGCCGCCTTCTCGATTATGTTCGGCGGTGTCATGTTTGCACTGGCCATCGCAGTCGGCTTAGGCGGACGGACCATTGCAAAGGACCTTTTGGAGGAGCGATTGCGTCGGAAAAAAGTGGAAAAGGACAAAATATCGCACATCTAGGCTCATGGTAAGTTTGGGAGTGGGAGGCCCGATGGGCTGAAGGCGGAGCCTCATGAGGGTGTCGAGGTAGCGCAGAGATGGGACAAAGTTCATGCGAGTCAGGATCAGAAGTGGGGGAGAGGATGAGGGGAATGGAGGGGAGACATCGGATCATTGTCGAAAGTGTGACGCCGGAAGTCGACGGAGGCCGCTATCCAATCAAGAGGACGATCGGCGAAGACGTACTGGTCGAGGCGGATGTCTTCACCGACGGCCCTGATCTCCTGGGGGTGGCCCTTCTATATCGTCGCGACCATGATGCGCAGTGGATTGAGGCGCCGATGACGTTTCTCACGAACGACCGATGGCAAGCATCCTTTCGTGTGACTGAGCTTGGCCGCTATCGATATACCGTGAACGGCTGGGTCGATCATTTTCAGACGTGGCGTCGTAATTTCAAGACGAAACTTGACGCAGGCCAGAACGTGCGGGTGGAGTTGCTTCAGGGAGCTCTGCTGATTGACGAGGCGAGTCGGCGTGCCCCGAAGGCAGAAGGTACATCGCTGAAGGCATGGGCGGACCGACTCCAGTCATCGGATGTGCCGGAGTCAGGGCGGATTGAACAGGCCTTGGACATGGACATGGCCGCCTTAATGACGAAGAATCCGGACCGACGCTTTGCAACGCTCTATGAAAGACAACTCATCGTAGTCGTGGATCGAGAGAAGGCCAGGTTCAGCGCGTGGTACGAGATGTTTCCACGGTCATGCTCCAAGAGGGGCAGGCACGGGACATTCAAAGACTGCGAAGAACGCCTCCCATATATCGCCTCCATGGGGTTTGACGTCTTGTATCTCCCCCCGATCCATCCCATTGGTGTTGCACACCGGAAGGGACAGAACAATTCACCAACGGCCAGGCCGAACGATCCAGGAAGCCCATGGGCGATCGGCTCACCGGAGGGGGGACATAAGGCCATCCATTCCCAACTGGGAACAGTGAAGGATTTCGAGCATTTTCTGCACAAGGCGAGGTCGCATGGGCTTGAGATCGCGCTGGACTTGGCCTTTCAGTGCTCCCCTGACCACCCATACGTCAAGGAGCATCGGGAGTGGTTCAAGATCCGACCGGACGATACTGTGCAGTATGCGGAGAATCCGCCGAAGAAATATCAGGACATCTATCCCTTGGAGTTTGAGAGCGACCAGTGGCAGCCACTCTGGCTGGAGCTCAAAAGCGTCATTCTCTATTGGATCGAACAAGAGGTGCGCATCTTTCGCGTGGACAATCCCCATACCAAGCCATTTGTTTTTTGGGAATGGCTGATTTGCGAGATTCAAGAGGACCATCCGGATGTCATCTTTCTGGCCGAAGCGTTCACGCGGCCTAAACCGATGTTCCGTTTGGCGAAGCTGGGATTTAGCCAGTCCTATACCTATTTCGCCTGGCGCAGCACGAAAACAGAGCTCAAGGAATATTTCACGGAACTGACCCACAGCGACGTTCGCGAGTATTTTCGTCCCAATCTCTGGCCCAATACGCCTGATATTTTGACAGAGGAGCTCCAACATGGGGGCCGACCGGCTTTCATGGCACGCTTCGTCCTTGCATCGACCCTAGGCGCAAGCTATGGGATTTACGGTCCCGCTTTCGAGCTATGCGAAGGCCGCCCGCGGGAGGCGGGGAGTGAGGAATATCTGGATTCAGAGAAGTACGAGATCAAGCAGTGGGAGATCGAGCGGGCCGACAGTTTGAAGGACTTCATCGGCCTCGTGAATCAGATCCGCCGAGAGAATCCGGCGCTTCACGGGGATGAGAGCCTGCATTTCCACTCGACAGATAATGATCAGCTGGTTTGTTATAGCAAGAGCACGCCTGATGGATCCAACGTCATACTGGTCGTCGTCAATCTGAGTCCTTCTCATACCCACTCCGGCTGGGTTCAACTGGACCTCGATCACCTGGGGCTCGATCCGGATCATCCTTTCCAGGTGCAGGACCAGCTGACCAATGCCTCTTATCGCTGGGCTGGGCCGCGCAACTACATAGAGATCAATCCGCACTCTGCGCCCGCCCATATTTTTCGCGTACGTCGTTGGCTCCGCACCGAACAAGGCTTCGACTATTACATGTGAGGCGGGACGCTGGTCATGCTGATTGTCAACGAACGATGGGAACGCATCCTGGAAGGGGAAGCCCGCGGCCATTTGGAAGCCTGCTTGCCTGACCTCTTGAAGTCGCGGCGATGGTTCGCCGGGAAAGCACGCGCCATACAGTCGGTGCGCATCGTCGAGTCCCTACCTATACCCTGCCGATCGAACGCAGTGACCCTGCTCTTCATCCTGGTTGAATACAGGGACGGCACTCCTGAAACCTACGCGTTCCCTGTCACGGCAGCCTTGGGTGAACAGGCCGCGCAGATTCAGAAAGACATGCCCGGTACCATAGTGACGACGCTGAAGGTCCTGACGAAAGAGTGCGAACAGACCGGCGTATTGTACGACGCGCTCTGGAACCCGGACTTTTCGAGGGCGCTGCTGTCTGCCATCGGGCAGGGAAGCCGGTTCACTGGCGAGAGTGGTACTCTGATCGCCTCCTCCACTCAAGCATATAGGAAACTGATCAGCGGAGAACCTGCGCTGGAGCCGGCGGTGATGAAGGCGGAGCAGAGCAATACGTCTGTCGCATACGGCGATCGCCTCATCATGAAGGTCTACCGGCGTGTTGAAAACGGAGTCAATCCTGACTTGGAGATCGGACGGATCCTGACGATGATGAACTTCTCGCATACCCCTCCGGTGGCCGGATCCATCGAATATATTCGAGCCAACGGCGAGACCATCACCACGGCCATCCTTCAGGGTTTCGTGCACAACCAGGGGGACGCATGGAAATATACCCTGGAGGCCTTTGATCGTTACCTGGAGCGATGTCGTGCTCAGCCAACCGGGCGAGAGGATGAGTTGATACTCAATGAGCCTCTGATTGAGCTGGCACACAAAGAGATTCCCACTCTCGCGCACGCCCTCATCGGACCATACCTGGAGTCAGTCGTCAGAATAGGACAGCGTACGGCCCAACTTCATGTCGCCTTGGCGAACGTCCAGAACAATCCTGATTTTACGCCGGAGCCGTTCTCATTGGAATATCGTCGGTCTCGTTATGAATCCATGTGCCGGTTGACTTCGCAAACCTGTTCGCTTCTCAAGGGGCGACTCAACGATCTGGCGTCGGAAACGGAACAGGAGGTTCGGCTGGTGGTCAACTCTGAGCCTCAGATTCTGGATCGATTCCGTGATTTTTTTGAGCTAGAGACCAGCGCGCTGCGGATCCGTTGTCATGGGGACTATCATCTAGGCCAAGTGCTCTACACTGGACAAGATTTTGTGATCAGCGATTTCGAAGGCGAGCCGGCCCGTCCGCTCAGCGAGCGTCGCATGAAACATACCCCCATCATGGATGTGGCGGGGATGCTGCGGTCATTACACTATGCTCCCTATGCCGCACTATCACGCCAGCAGTCAAAGTTGCTCGCAGAGGGCGACGGAAGAAGGCTCGATCCATGGGTTCGGTTCTGGTCTGGCTGGGTCAGCGTAGTGTTTCTGAAAGCGTATCTCGCAATCGCGGGGCGAGCTTCCTTCTGGCCCGGATCGCAAGAGGAATTCCAAGTGTTATTCGATGCGTACCTTCTTGAAAAGGCTGTGTATGAGATTCGCTATGAACTCAACAACCGGCCGGACTGGGTAAAGATTCCGATCCGCGCGGTGCTGGAAATACTGGAGACGACCACACATAAGGCAATTTAGCGAGCGAGGCACCAATGAAGAACGGTCAGACGGAAACAGGTGCATCAGACGAGATGATATTGATGAGCGATGAGGACGTATATCTGTTCAATGAGGGGTCACATTTTCATCTCTACCAAAAGCTTGGCGCCCATCCTGTCTTACGCAACGGCATGGCTGGCACCTGGTTTTCTGTATGGGCGCCGGACGCGGAGCAGGTTTCTGTCATCGGGTCGTTCAATGACTGGGAAAAAGGAGCGCATCCCCTATGCCGCCGCGAAAAGTCGGGTATCTGGGAGGGCTTTCTTCCGGGAGTCGCGAAGGGAACGCTCTACAAGTTCCAAATAGGCTCTCGGTTTAACGGTTACGAGGTAGAAAAAACCGATCCCTTCGCCTTCTTTAATGAGATTCCTCCGAAGACTGCCTCGATCGTGTGGGACCTGGACTATAGGTGGCGCGATGAGCAGTGGATGGCAAGCCGGCACACACGCAATGCGTTGAATGCTCCGATATCTATCTATGAAATGCATGTGGGGTCCTGGAAACGCGTACTCGAAGAGGGAAATCGCTCGCTGACCTATCGGGAACTGGCTGCAACCTTACCTCAGTACCTTCAGCAAATGGGCTTCACCCATGTGGAGTTTCTCCCCATCATGGATCATCCCTTCTTCGGTTCCTGGGGATACCAAACCACAGGATACTTCGCTTCCTCCGGATGCTATGGCACGCCCCAGGACTTGATGTTTCTGATCGACGAACTGCATCGCCATGATATCGGGGTGATCCTGGACTGGGTCCCCTCGCATTTTCCGACTGACGGCCATGGGCTCAGTTTTTTCGATGGCACGCATCTATATGAGCATGCTGACCCGCGCCAAGGTTTCCAGCCTGACTGGGGGACCATGGTCTTCAATTACAGCCGCAACGAAGTGCGCAGTTTTCTCATTAGCGGCGCGATGTTTTGGCTGGATATGTACCATGCGGACGGTCTGCGCGTCGACGCAGTCGCTTCGATGCTGTATCTGGATTACTCAAGAAAAGAGGGAGAGTGGATTCCCAATCAGTATGGCGGGAGAGAAAATCTTGAGGCGATCGGTTTCCTGCGGCGGCTGAATGAAGCCGTATTTGAGAACTACCCGGATGTTCAGACCTTCGCCGAAGAATCGACCGCATGGCCATTGGTGTCCCGTCCGACCTATGCGGGAGGCCTTGGGTTCGGCATGAAGTGGGACATGGGATGGATGCACGACATGCTGGAGTATATGAGCCAGGACCCCTATTTTCGAAAGTATCACCACTACAAATTGACCTTCCGCATGCTCTACGCCTTTCATGAAAATTTCGTTCTGCCTCTCTCGCACGATGAAGTGGTGTATGGGAAAGGCTCCTTACTCGGTAAGATGCCGGGGGATGACTGGCAGAAATTCGGTAATCTACGCCTGCTATTCGGATATATGTACGCGCAGCCTGGGAAGAAGCTGCTGTTTATGGGTGGAGAATTCGGTCAAAGGCGGGAGTGGGCCCACGACCGTACTGTGGAGTGGGACTTGCTCAAAGACGACCGGCACAGCGGTATTCAGCAATGGATCACAGATCTGAACCGTCTCTATTGTAATGAGCCAGCCCTCTACGAGCACGACTTTGTTCCGGCGGGGTTCGAGTGGGTTGATTGTACCGATGTCGAGTCGAGTGTCATCAGCCTGCTCCGCAAAGGGAAATCCACGGACGAGGTAGTGCTCATCGTGTGCAATTTCACCCCGGTGCCAAGACCGAATTATCGGATAGGCGTTCCCCACGGTGGGTTTTGGAAGGAGGTGTTAAATAGCGACGCGACTCAGTACGGAGGGAGGGGATGGGGTAATCTCGGAGGAATCGAAGCTGTCCTGATTCCGCTCCACGGGCGCACTCATTCGATTACCCTGACATTGCCGCCTCTCGCGACTTTATACTTCAGGCATCCGGGCCGCTCGTCATGAAGAATGTTTTCCGTGCATAGGCTATTCGACTTTGCACAACAGCGCCACGGGGAACGTACGCAACACATCGTGCAATCGACAGATCCCGCCGTCGAATATCCGGCCATCGAATTCCTGGCGCCACCGGCCTTCCGGAAGATCGATCACGGGTTGATCCCCCCCCTTCCTTTAGCTTCAGGAATAGGCGTGGAGCGACATGGTGTTTGTGTTTACTGTGAAGAGATTAGCGGTGGTCCCATGAAGCCGATAGACCGAAAGGAAGTATCTCGGCGGTAGGCCCCATGGGATCAAGGAGGAGGGATTGTGTCTAGTGTGCCAATTCATATCGCACCGCATCCAGCAACCGCGTCATGCTCAAGGGCTTCCGGAAGGTCCGCCGTGCTCCAAGGAGTTTCGCCACATCTAAGACACTCGTTTCCCCTCCTTCGCCTGAGATCGCGATGACTTTGGTATGGAGAAATTCACGTGTCAGCTCCAGAATCATATCCAGTCCATTCATCTCAGGCATCGCAATGTCGGTGATGACCAGGTCTGTCGGCTTGTGGCGATACAGCGCAAGCCCGATGCGGCCATTGGGAGCCTCCACGACCTCATGCCCTGCGGATTCAAGCGTGGTGCGAAGCAGGGCACGGATGGGCTCTTCATCATCGATGATCAGAATGGTCGCCATCGTAACAGACGCTCCTGTTAGTCCTGTCGGTATGGGTGTGCCGCACCCCACCATCATGCGGTAACCCGTCGGTACACGTGCTCGATCGCTTCGTGCAACCGGCGGTTGGCCTCTACGATGGGATCCGCTGCATGACCGCAGAGCGTACACCGCCAGCCCCTCATCCACATGAATCCTTGGGTCCCCATAAGGTCAAAAAAGTGGTGTTCCATCATCAAGCCCTGGCATTGTATGCATTCCATGATGTCGCCTCCTTGTCATTCGGCCTGTGAGCGTGCGCGTTGTATAAAGCCTAGCGGTACGGGGGTTGGGGTGAAAGACCCGAAGGAAGTACTTCGGAGGAGGGAGTAGTGGGACCATGACGCAATGGTCGCGATTTCTCACATGTTGGAGACGGTCACTTATTCGACGGACATGCTGTCGCGTGTGAGGCGGTCGTCACTCACGGGAGAATCTCGATCAGGCGGATTAGAGGAGGGATGCGAACGAGGGCGCGAGGACCCCTGGTGGTGTCTGCTGCATCACACCCTCTGCTCTCTCTTGCCTTGATGCACGATTTTTCACATTTTGTTGGTCGCCGGCAGGCCCCACCCTATACTGAGTGCATCTCATGAGCGAGGTCGGCATTCGCGCGTCCATACGGACGGAAGGCACGGCCTGTACCAGACCGGGACGACGATGCCAACGCGCCTCACCCTCCTTCTCCTCGAAGACTCTCTGATGGATGCGGAGCTGATGCTCGACGTGCTCCGTGAGGGCGGGTTTGAGCTCACGTCTCGCCGTGTCGATTCTCAAGCCAGCTACCTTCGCGAACTCGACCAGCCGCCAGATTGCATTCTCTCGGATTTCTCTATGCCACAATTTACGGCGCTTGATGCGCTACGACTCATGCACGAGCGGGGGCTCGATATTCCGTTCATTGTCGTGTCGGGCTGCATCGGGGAGGAGATGGCGGTGGCCTGCATGAAGGCCGGGGCCACCGACTATCTGATGAAAGACCGCCTGACACGCCTTGGCCATGCCGTGTCCCAGGCACTTGATCGCAAACGGTTGATGGAGGAAAAGCACCAGGTTGAGCAGCGACTGTTTCTAGAAACGTTTCACGACGCGCTCACCGGCCTGCCGAATCGCGCATTGTTTCTGGACCGCTTGGACCGGGTCCATCAGCAAAGTCGGCGGCAATCCAGCCATGTGTTCGCGCTACTCTATCTCAATCTGGATGGATTCCGTGTGGTGCACGATAGCTTGGGACCCTCCGCGGCCAATCGCTTGCTGATTGAAGTCAGTCAACGAATTCTGCGTCGTGTGCGCTCGGTCGACACGGTGGCCCGGATGGAAGGAGACGAATTCGTGCTCCTGCTGGACGCCATGAAAGCCGTCGACAATGCCACGCGTGTGGCCGAGCGTCTCCAGTTGGAATTCGCGAGGCCGTGTACCGTGGAGGGTCGGCAGGTGCTGCTCACAGCCAGCATGGGCATCGCATGCTGCAACGCGGAGTATGAAGACGGTGAGCAGATCCTGCGCGATGCGACGACCGCCATGCATCAGGTCAAAGCCATGGGCCGATCAGGGTTTAAGATTTTCGATACGGCCATGCATGAGCAAGCCATGGTCCGGTTGAAGCTGGAATCCGATCTTCGGCAGGCGCTGGAGCGGCGGGAGTTCCGGCTGGAGTATCAGCCGATTGTGGCCTTGAAATCAGGTCATGTCGGTGGGTTCGAAGCGTTACTTCGCTGGGAGCATCCTGAGAATGGACTCACCAGGCCTGATGCGTTTCTGGAGATTGCAACGGAATTGGGATTGATGATGAAAATCGGGGAGTGGAGCCTTCGAGAGGCCTGCCGACAGCTGACGGTCTGGCATGCCGAATTCCCGCAGATTCGTCCGCTGACCGTGAGCGTCAACTTCTCGCTCCGCCATTTCGCGGACGCCGATCTGGCGGCCCTCGTCAACGATGTGTTGCTGGCCACCGGCGTGGATCCGTCGAACCTCAAGATCGAAATCACGGAATCGGACATGATGCAGAACCCTGAAGCAGTCACCGAGATGCTCGCACAGCTCGAATCGCGACAGATTCAAACCTGCTTGGACGATTTTGGCACAGGCTATTCGTCCTTGAGCTATCTGCAGCAGTTGCCCATTACGTTCCTCAAAATCGATCAATCGTTCGTGCGGCGGCTGGGAGCCGACGACGACGCACTCGCCATCGTGAAGACCATTATCGTCCTCGCGCATCAGCTGGGGCGGCAGGTGATCGCCGAAGGGGTGGAAACTGCGGAACAGCTGACGATGCTCCGTTTGCTCGGATGCGAATACGGGCAAGGCTATTGGTTTGCCAGACCCCTGCCCTGCGCAGACGTGTCTTCGTTCCTTGCTGTAGGCCGCCACTGGTAACGCCTACCGCACTCACCCCATCCTCGGAACTTGCTCTGAAAGCCGGGACCACACGGTCGGTTCAGCCACACGGCGGGAAAGACAGAACGGTGCAGGGTGGTCGGTGCCCTGAGAGTATGGACTGTCCCGTGGCCCGAATCCTGAAGATGTGGGTTGGTCTGGGTTCAATTGAAAAAGGCTATGGGGGGTTGCGGGCAACAGATTCGTAACAGACCATGCAATGATAGGTGCCCGTCAACTAGCCGTCTTCCGTCACTTCCAAATTCCAGGTCGAGATGCTCACAGAGAATTGGATCTACTCGCTGTTTCCACTTCCCCCTAGTGGAGCAGCTTGCGTCTCTATCATGACGTCCCCCCAGTTGTCCGGTCACCCCCCAATTTAGCAAATTCGTTAGGGCGTCCAACCGAAGAGGCAAATGGATCAGGAGGGCGAACGAGGAGTTCGACACCGCGTAATGTATCCAGTTATCGCAGCGTTCGCCTGACCGATTAACGGAAAATACACAGACTCGGCTGCGTCTTCTAGCTATTCGCTATCTTGTTTGCTGGTTTCGGCAGGTCCTGAAGGATCCACACACCTCCTCTGGCAACTGCCAAATTCCTGAATCTGCTTGCAGGATGTGGCGTCTCGTGGCACACATAAAAAATGAGCATCATGTGGAAACGGACCGGGATCAGCGTAGGAGGTGGTCTGCTGTGGGCGATCGCCCTGAGTGGGTGTGGGATACTCTCCTCCTCCTCCTCGCCCCCTTGTGCCTTGGTGGCGAATAACAGCAATCCGCCTGCTGTGGTGAACTCAGGTGTCGTGCGGTCTCTCCAACGACATGTACAAGAGCGGGACAAGCGCATTGCCGAGCTCGAGCACCAGCTGGACGCCTTGAAGGTGATTGATCAGGACATGCAGAACTTGAGGAAGTCCAGCCGGCAACCCGCGACGTTGACCCCTAACGAGTGATCTCCTGGCCAGTCTGATGTTCGATTATTGACCCTCTCATACCACGCTGCGCTCATCCTCGGTTGTCGCCGCTCGCGGTGGTTCAGCCGTGCCTCAGCCATCTGCCGAAAGGCCTTTGGAAACTTTCCTACACGTTTCTTCGTCACCTGCCATCCCATCCTGGTGCCAAGTGTGCCAATTCGTCGCGTCTCAATCGAGGGGGTCAGTCCAATGTGCTGTGCTATTTTTGTGCTAAACCTGCATCAAAATGACTGTAATCAGTAGAAATAATGGAATAGACATAAGGATCCCAAGTCTTTGACACGTAAAGATAAAGCGGCAAACCAGATGCAAAATAGGGACTTGATAAATTATACTCAATCAGCCTTCTAAGCTGAGGGTCGCTGGTTCGATTCCAGCCGGGCGCACCACAGGGTTTGCTATCCATGCGCTGGTTTTTGAGCCCCCTCCGCCTTACGATCCTTGCCCTGGGCTTGGTGCTTCTCTACACGCTTGTCGGGTTTTTTCTCATTCCCTACCTGATTAAGGCCTACGCGATCCCTGCTGTTGCGGAGAAGCTCAAGCGTCCGGTGCTGGTCAAAGAGGTGGAGCTGAACCCCTTCACGCTTTCGCTTCGGTTGACGGGCTTCGAAATTCGAGAGACGGATCAGTCTGCTCTGCTTGGGTTCGACGAGTTCTTTATCAATATTCAGGCAAGCTCCCTCATTCGTCGGGCCTATGTGTTCGATACCATTCGGCTTACGGTGCCCTATGTGTCCGCACGAGTATTCAAAGACGGGCGCATGAATCTGGCGGAGCTTGTACCGCCGGACGATGGGTCACAACCGGGCGCGCCTCCGCAAGCCGAGAAGACCCCAGCCGAGGTGCCTGCTATCGAAATCGGAGAATTCGAGATCGCGCAGGGGGTCGTCGAGTTTCGCGATGAATCGAAGCCCAAGCCCTATGCGCTCGATATCGTCCCGATCCACATTGTGCTCAAAAACTTCCACACCAAACCAGGCGGCGACAATTCGTACGCCTTCACGGCGGAGTTGGGCAAGGATGAAACTCTGTCCTGGGTCGGCACTATCTCGCTCGAACCGATTCAATCCTCCGGGAAGTTTTCCCTCTCCGGCGTGAAGCTGCCGGGCCTGTGGCAATACCTTCATGATCAATTCCGTTTCGACTTTACAGATGGCACTGTTGCCGCCGATGCCAAGTATGCGCTCGATGCGAGTGCGACTCCCATCATGTTTCAGATTTCACAGGCGAACGTGCGGATCGAGAAGCTCGCAATCAAGGAAGATGGGAGCCTCGATCCGGTGATTACGATTCCGGCATTGAACGTTGGGGGTGTCGACGTGGATCTCGCGACGCACGAGGTCACGGTGGGAGACATCGCGGTGGAGCGAGCGTCCTTCACTACCTGGTTGAATCCCGATGGCACTGTGAACTATCAGCAGATGTTCTCTCCAATGGACCCCGTTCAGCCTCCGCCTGCTGCAAGCAGCGCCTCGCCGAAACCCAAAGACGAAAAACCGTGGGCCGTCTGGCTCAAAGAGATCACGCTGCAGGACCATTCGATCGATTTCGAAGATCGCACCTTGCCGACTCCAGCCCAGATAGAAGTACGGGCTTTGACTGTCAAAACCCACGATGTGCGGATTCCGATTACAAAGGCGCTGCCGCTAGAGGTGGGGATGCAGCTGAACGGAACCGGAACGATCCATGTGAATGGTTCGGTGTTGCCCAACCCGTTTCAGACCGATGTCACTCTGGCGCTGAAGGACATTGCGATAAGACCGTTTCAACCGTACTTTGAGAAATTTGCGCGTATCGATGTACAGTCCGGATCCGTCAATCTGGATGGGACGATGCATCTTGCCATGGAACATCCGAACGGTCCGCTCTTGTCGTATGAAGGCAACCTCGGCGTCGAGGGATTGAGTGTAGCTGACCGCGATCAGGGTGACGAAGTAGCCTCGCTGCATGCATTGTCCCTCAACGGGATTCGTGTGACCGTCGATCCAACCACGGCCTCGATTAAAGAGGTGGGCATTCAGCAACCAATGGTCCATCTGGTGATGCAGCCGGACGGCAGTCTGAACCTCGGCAAGATTGCTGCCGCTTCGCCATCATCGGCCTCAGCGGTTGAGAAGACTGTGGAGCCTCAGAAAGCCAAGAGCTCGCCCATTCCGGTGACGATCGGTGTGCTGAAACTCGTCAAAGCGGCTGCGACGTTTCGGGACGAATCGGTGCGGCCTCCTGTACAGACCGGGCTGTCCGATCTAACCGGTACGATCAAGGGACTATCGTCGAAGCAGCTGGCCAGGGCGGACGTTGACCTCACTGGTCGAGTGGGTAAGGTGGCGCCACTCAAGATCGCGGGAACCATCAATCCCTTGAGCGAAGATGCATTTACGGATATCACGATGACCCTTGGGGCTATGGACTTGACGGCGGAAGGCCCCTACAGCGGCAAGTATGTGGGGTATGGATTGTCGAAAGGGAAGCTCTCGCTCGATTTGAAGTACAAGGTCTCCCAAAAACAACTTGAAGCGGAAAACAAAGTGCTAGTCGATCAACTGACGTTCGGGGAGAAGGTCGAGAGTCCGGATGCCACATCGCTGCCCGTGAAGCTGGCTGTGGCGCTTTTGAAAGATCGCAAGGGACGGATCGAAATCGATCTGCCGATTCGCGGCGATCTGAAGGATCCTGACTTCAAGTACGGCAAGGCGGTGATCTCGACATTGCTCAATTTGCTCACGAAAATTGTGGCATCTCCGTTCACGCTGATGGGAAAGCTTATTCCGGGCGGTGGCGGCGAGGATTTACAGTTCATCGAGTTCCCTTCTGGCAGCGCGACGGTGGCCGATGAGGAACTGAAGAAGTTCGAAGCCTTGGTGAAGGGACTCGAGGAACGGCCTGGCTTGCGTCTGGAGATTACCGGTACGGCAGATCCTGTTCGTGATCGAAAGGTGCTTGGTCTTCAGAAGCTCAAAGCACAATTGCTTGCCAGATGGCAGCAGGGGAAGAGTCTATCAAAAGCGGTTGACCTGCCGATTGTTGAGGAGGAACGCGCGATCAAAGAACTCTTCGATCAACAGCGCAGCCAGCAACCGGTGGCGCCGCCGGCGGAGGGTGCACAGGTCGCTTCGAAGCCGCCTACGATTGAGGACATGCGTCAACTGCTCGCTGCTGAGATACCGGTTCCCGATTCGGATCTTCGCCTGTTGGCACAGCAACGGGCGGAACAGATGCGGGGGCAATTAGCCGGGGATGGCAAGCTTGCCGACGAGCGTGTGTTCTTGACAGAAGTCGATCTGACCGCGTTGGACTACGAAAAGGTGAGAAGTCGATTGAATATTACGGCTGGTGAATAAGCTGGAGTTGCCCCTTGCACTTCGTCTAGGAAGAACAGTATCGTATCGCGATAGCGAGTCAATTCATTGGTTTGAATGAGGGAGGTTACCATGGCAATACGATTGGGAGATGAGGCGCCAAACTTTACGGCAGAGACTACTGAAGGGACCGTCAACTTTCACGAGTGGTTGGGCGGCGGGTGGGGGATTCTCTTCTCGCATCCCAAAGACTATACCCCTGTCTGCACGACCGAGTTGGGGACGGTTGCTAAGATTACGCCGGAATTCAAGAAGCGAGGGGTGAAAGTCATCGCCGTCAGCGTCGATCCGTTGGACTCGCACAAGGGCTGGATCAATGACATCAATGAGACGCAAAAAACGACGATGAACTATCCGATCATTGCCGACCCCGATAAGAAGGTTGCGACCCTCTACGACATGATCCATCCGAACGCAATGGACAACATGACTGTCCGATCAGTGTTCATTATCGGGCCGGACAAAAAAGTGAAGCTAACATTGACCTATCCAGCCTCATGTGGTCGAAACTTCGACGAATTACTGCGCGTTGTCGATTCCCTTCAGCTGACGTCGAAGTTCAAGGTTGCGACGCCGGCCAACTGGAAAGATGGTGAGGATTGCATCATCACTCCGGCTGTAAACGACGCCGAAGCAAAGACGCTTTTTCCGAAGGGTTTCAAGAGCGTAAAACCGTATCTGCGCTATACTCCGCAGCCGAACAAGTAGCGAACCGTTTGACCGGGATTAAGGGCGGGAGACGCTATGAGCGTCTCCCGCCCTTCGTGTTTATAGAGCAGGACGCTGAAAAGTCCGCCAGCAGAAGAAGACCGTTACTTGGTTTGTCTTGTTTGTTTGGTTCAACCAGACAGACCGGATGAACCAGATAAACAACACTAACTAGTTTGAGCATCCCGCTGTGGTTTTCTCTTATTCCAAAGATACATGTCTTGATCGGGGCGGGTATTGAGTCATTCGTTTTACTCTTTCGCGGTCCAGCCGAAGACGATTATCCCCATACCGAATAAAGCAATTCCCGCTCCAGTCCAGTCGAAGACAGAGAGCTTCTCGCCGTCCACGACCCTCAGCCAGACGAGGGCCGCTGCCACGTATACACCGCCATAGGCAGCATAGACCCGTCCACTGGCGGCGGGGTGGAGAGTAAGGAGCCAGACAAAGGCGGCGAGGCTGAGCGCTGCCGGAACCAAGAGCCAGATTGATCCGTCTTTGCGAAGCCAGAGGTACGGAAGAAAGCAGCCAACGATCTCAGCGAGTGCCGTGAGAATGAACAGCCCAGCGGTCTGGAGTAGGAACATAGGTACGTCCTTCGTTATGTGGGCGATAACATCTCATCATGCATTACAAGAATCAAGTCGAAGGGCAGGGAAGGCGATTTGACAATATAGATCTTTTCTAAGAAGCCCACCAGGTTTACTTTTTTCTTCGATAGGTGCAAGCTCTTACCGGTACATCCCATTCCTGTTCTACTGGGATCCGACACACTATGGATGCCAGCCCACTCTCACCCCCTCTCCCTTTCGTGCTCATTGTGGACGATGAGCCGGACATCTGTATGGCCTTGAGTAATTTTCTGGCGCATGATGGTTATGTGGTTTGCGCGGTACAGGCGGGAAGTGACGCCCTGCGCGAGGTTGAAAGGGGACAGGTTGGGGTCATGATTTTAGATCTTGGGTTGCCGGATCTGAACGGCTTGGATGTCCTTCGAGCAGTAAAGAAATTGGCCCCCCTGCTCCCGGTCATTGTGCTCACCGCATCCACAAAGAAGAGTCATACGGTGGAGGCCCTCCACTGTGGCGCCTTCACGTATCTGACCAAACCGTACAACTCGTATGAACTCAGGTTTGCTCTCCGTCAAATCGCTGATGCGCAGAGGTTGGCATCCAGGGTGGTGTGTATCGAGGGTGATCTGAGTGCCAGTGAAGAACGGTTCCGAACTGTGGTCGGGACCACTCCCGACGTGGTGGTGTTAGCCGACTGCAACGGATCCATTCTCTTCATGAATCAGGCCGCCGTGGGACTTTTTGGCTATACCGAGGGGGAAGTGATTGGTCAGCCGCTTACGTTGCTGATGCCAGATCGATATAGGGAGGCGCATCAAGCAGGAATAACACGGGTAGGAACAACCAGTGAGACCCGTCTCATAGGGAGGACGGTTGAACTCCATGGTTTGAGAAAGGACGGCACCGAATTCCCGTTGGAACTTTCCATCGGAAGAGGAAAGAACCCCAAGGGCGTATTTTACAGTGGAATCATTCGGGACATCACGAGGCGAAAGGAAGCCGAGGAAGCGCAACGACAAGCTGAAGCGCGCTACCAAAGCGTTGTCGAGAACGCGGTAGAGGGTATATTCCAGACGACACCGGACGGGAGGTTCCTGATGGCCAATCCAAGTTTGGCGCAGATGCTGCACTATGACTCCCCCAACACATTGGTCTCGACCATCACGGATATCAGCCGCCAGCTTTATGCTGACCCTAAGAAACGGGAAGAGTTCAGAGCATTGCTGAGCCAGTCCGGGGTCGTCCGGGCATTTGAAACAGAGCTGATATGCCGAGATGGTCACGTGATCTCGGTGTCGGTGAACGCGCGGGCGGTGCGCGATCTGCAGGGGATCCTGCTCTACCATGAAGGGATGGTCGAAGATATCAGTGAGCGGAAGCGATTAGCCGCCGATCTCCTGGAGGAAATCAAAATCGCAGAAATAGCTCGTGCGCTTGGAGATATTGGCCACGATGTTAAAAACATGTTGATGCCGGTGCAGACTGGTGTGGACCTCTTACGGGAGGAAATACAAAAGATCCTGGGCCGTTTGGCCACGAGTGGGGAGGGAGCGCAGATCGAAGCTAGCCGGAAGGTGAGCGATGAGCTGATCGCGATGATCGTCAATAACACTCGCCGCATCCAGGAGCGTGTGAGGGAGCTTGCCGATGCGGTAATGGGGGTGACCACGGCGCCAGAATTTAAGCCCTGCCGGATCTCGACGTGTGTGGCCGATGTGATCACATCGCTACATCGGTATGCAGCAGAGAAAGGTATTGCACTGCGTGCCGAAGGTCTTGAATCGTTGCCGGTCACCCAGGCGGATGAGCGCCGCCTGTTCAATGCTTTCTACAACTTGATCGATAACGCCATTCTGGAAGTCCCGCCCGGTGGATCCGTCACGGTGCGTGGACAGCTCGATGCCGGAACGAACGCGCTCGTGATCTCCGTCGAAGATACGGGGAGAGGGATGCCCCCTGACGTGCGAGACGCGCTGTTCAGCACACAAGTTGTCAGCCGAAAAATTGGTGGAACGGGGCTTGGAACAAAAATCGTGAAGGATGTGGTTGCCGCCCACAAGGGATCGATCAGAGCCGAAAGCGAACTAGGCGTTGGTACGACGATCCACATTCGTCTTCCACTCAACGGAGTCCGCTAACGGATTGTGAGAAGGGCGCGAGCTGAGCCCATTCAGGCACGAGAGACCTCGCCGCGAACGCCACTCTTCACGCCAAGTACGAGGAGGTCCTTTTCTCGAATCGCATAGATAATCCGATAGCTGCCGTCGCGAATCCGATAGAGATGGTCCATGCCATCGAGCTTCGTGACGCCTGGGGGACGAGGACTGGCGCGGAGCGCATAGAGCCGTTTTACGAGAAGCGTCTGAAGCGGTTTGGCGAATGTGCGGAGTTGCTGCTCAGCAGGAGGGGCCAAGAAAATTGTGGAGTTTGCTTGGTGCAATCAAAACCTCAATTCTTTCAAAATGACATCAAGCGACTGGGCGCCGTTCTTGTTCGCTTGGGCCAAGGCTGCACGGGCATCGACGAGATCGATGCGATTTTCCAGAGCCTCCAGGAGCCGCAGGTCATCGATGGGCACCACTGCAGCGACCGCTCGGCCACGTCGGCGCAACAGCACACGCTCGTTGCCGAATGCCGCGCGGTTGATGGCATCGGCGAATCCTTCTCGCTCCTTATTCCCCGCTGGATTTCCCATGGCACACCTCCAAGAGACAGTATCCGGTCAGACGCACGGATTTTCGACTGATACATGCTGTACAGTGGGCAGGAGACGAAGTCAACCGACGAGAAGACTTCACCTGCCCTATTCCATTTTTTTTATAATTGGGGTATGAAGTGGGAGCGGCAATCGAGTCGCAGTGCGATATTACTCATCCACACAGTAGAGGAGACACTTAATGGCTAAGGGTATGACACAGAAGAAATCGGACAAGAAAAAACCAGCCAGGACGATGAAGGAAAAGCGCGCCGACAAGATTGCCAAGAAAAGAGGCTAATACAGCCGTTGCTTCGGCCGTTCCGACTGGAGCAACATCCCCCGTGCCCATCGACGTGTGTCAGCAGCAAGCGGCACACGTGATGGGCGCGCGCGGGGGCCGTAACCCCTCCTAGCCCATATCGTCCACGACGAGGTTACTTCTTCCGATACACGTTGAGTCCGACCTTCTCCTCACGGTTTGGAATGATCACATTTCCCTCAGTGGAGGCAATGATGATCGTCTTCCCCGAAGCAGAGGGACCAAACTCTTTGGACAAATCTACCTTGATCGTCAACGTTGTTCCTTCGACGGTCATCTCCACGTTCTTCATGATGGTGGCCTCTCAGTGAGGGACAGAGCATAAGGACGCCCTAATCCTAATAATGGTGCAATCTGTATCGCGAGCAGGGGAGGAAGTCAATCGACGGAAGCGACTCACGCCGTATCAAAGGTTGGACTCTTATCCGCCGGCAAGTACCGGCTGAAAACCAGCGTGAGTCAAGATGCGGGCAACGACCTCACGCTGGTCGCCCTGAATTTCGATCTGCCCTTCCTTCACTGTGCCTCCGGCGCCACAGGCTTTCTGCATCTTCTTGGCGAGGGTCTCTTTTTCGGCCTGCCCGATGCCAGTGAAACCTGTGACGACCGTCACGGTCTTGCCACCTCGATGTGCGGTCTGACGAATGATATCCACTCGCCCACGGTTTTTTTTTGGTGTTATGGATGGCACATCGCGTGGGGCGACACCAGGCTGCGCCTTTGGAGCCAGTGGCGTGGCTAGATTCTTCCGGGCTGCGAAAGGACTGGTCCAGGCGATCGGTTCACCACTCGTGGGAATGCGTTTCTTTTCTTTCATCACTGCATCTTCTTACAAAGCACGCCGTCTCGCGTCATCGCCCAAACAGAGTTGAAGTGTCTTTCAAAGTCGTCAATTCAATGTGCGCGGTGTTCGCTCCATCCGCCATCCAAATCTGCCCTTCTTGAATGGTGCATTGTAACTGCATGCTGGGCTTCGCGAGTGTGGCCAAGACGCGGCTCTCATCCAGAGTGAGACTCATTACGGCCAGATTATTCAACCGCTCGAGAGTGGCCAGGTTTTTCTCCCACCACTGGTCGGCCCCACGGCCTCCGTAAGTATAGAGACAGACCTGCTTCGCGCGGCCGCAGGCTCGGCGAATGGTTTTGTCATCCGGCTGGCCTACCTCAATCCAGAGGTCGATGGCGCCCGTCAAATCCTTGAGCCAGAGCGCGGGCTCCTCTTCGGCGCTTACCCCCCTGCCAAATGATAAGGCCTCATGCGCATGCAGGGCAAAGGCCAGTAGGCGCACCATCATACGCTCGTCGGTTTCAGACGGATGGCGCGCCAGGGTGAGGGCGTGATCTTGATAGTATTGGCGGTCCATGTCGGAAATTTGCAGGGTCGCTTTGAAAATGGTGGCGTTCGAGGCCATGGAGTCATTGTTCCTTGGTTTCAGAAAGTTTCAGATGAAGGAGTGGGCAGCGTTCACTCACATATCTTTATACGCGATGTACCATCCTTCGACCCGTTCCCGCGCCCAGGGCGTTTTACGGAGAAACGTGAGGCTGGATTTGACGCTGGGATCGTGGAGGAAACAGCGGATCGGGACGCGGCGACCCATCTCGGCCCAGCCATACCGCTCGACAAGCTCATTGATAATGGTTTCTAGCGTGATCCCATGCAACGGATCGCGAGGATGGGAAACACTCATGAGCGTATGGCCAACGGCATATCTACAGGCATATTGCATGAAAGACGGGCCATCGGTCTATAGCGCCAGCCAGGGCGAGAATCGCGAGACGTGTGGGAAGAGCGAGAAAAGTGCGGTGTGATGAGTGCGGATTTCTATCTTGTCTCGCCCCCGCTTGTCCCGCACGATTATCCGTCGGGCTCTCCTGGGCAATCGATAAGATAGCGAGGTAGTGTCGGCAGATCGGTGGCTATTTGTTTGGCGTCGCAGGGGGGGATATCTTCCTTTAGTCGCTTCAGGAGTCTGAGAACCTTCATGCTGGGAGGCACCTCGCACCGCCATAGGTGCGTGCCGGATTCCAGCTCCTCCATGTAACGTTGCACGCGAAACCCCGGATGCTCCATGAAATAGGCTGATAAGAATCCTCCGATGGCTTGGATTACCCAGGGGTGCGCAGTGGCATAGCGGTAGCTGATTCGAATCTCAACCACCTGTACGGATTCTTGCTCTTCCATCGTTGCACGAGAGTATAGCCGGTTTCTGGCTGTGAAATCTTGTGAATGCCCGCCGGTGCTTGACCCATTTCAGTTCTACGTGTACGGTCCCGCGATGCGTTCGGCCTGTGCATGACACCTTTATCCGGCTATTCCGTCTTGCGCTTCACGCTTCACGAACGACACTTCACGGAATGAGAGGCCAATGAACATCGCGATTATCGGTGGAGGACCAGCCGGGCTCATGGCCGCGGAGTCGGCGAGTAGCGCAGGCGCGAAGGTCGATCTCTACGACGCCATGGCATCTGTCGGCCGCAAGTTTCTCCTGGCAGGGAAAGGCGGCTTAAATCTCACCCACTCGGAACCATCTGGGAAATTTCTCTCCCGCTATGGGGCACGGCGCGCGCAACTCACGCCGCTACTTGCGTCGTTCGGGCCCGATGCCATCCGAGCCTGGGCTCGTGGTCTCGGCATCGACACATTTGTCGGTTCTTCCGGGCGCGTGTTTCCCACCGATCTCAAGGCGGCGCCGTTGCTGCGCGCGTGGTTGCGACGGTTACGCAAGGCTGGCGTCCAATTCCATGTTCGACATCGGTGGATCGGCTGGGACGAGCAGGGCGCATTATCTTTCGCCACGCCGGAGGGGAACCGCACTGTAGCGGCCGATGCGGCGGTGCTCGCGCTTGGCGGCGGCAGTTGGCCAAAGCTCGGCTCCGATGCGTCGTGGGTGCCACTGTTGGCAGGCCGAAGGATTCACATTGCGCCCTTGCAACCGGCGAACTGTGGATTCGACGTGGGCTGGAGCGATCATTTCCGGGTGAAGTTTGCCGGACATCCGGTCAAGTCGGTGGCCATTGTGATGAAGAGTAAGACTGGTACCGAGTCCTGGCATCCCGGCGAGTTCGTCATCACGGAGACCGGCGTGGAGGGCGGCGTGATTTACACGGTATCCGCTTCTCTTCGCGACGAGATTCTGGCGAATGGATCGGCGACCGTGCTTCTCGATCTGACGCCTGACCGCGATATGCCACGTCTGACTCACGATCTTTCGAGACCGCGCGGCAAACGGACGATGGCGACGCATCTTCAGCGGCAGGCCCATATTGAAGGGGTGAAGGCAGGGTTGCTGCGCGAAGTGGTGTCAAAAGACGATTTCGCTGACCCGGCTCGGCTGGCTGCTGCGATTAAATCGTTGCCCTTGCGACTCGTCGCGCCGCGTCCGCTGGAGGAAGCGATCAGTACGGCTGGGGGAGTCCCCTTCGAAGCGCTCGATGAAGGGTTGATGATCCGCAGTCTCCCCGGTGTGTTCTGTGCCGGAGAGATGTTGGATTGGGAAGCCCCGACTGGCGGCTATCTGCTGACCGGCTGTTTCGCAACAGGCAACGCGGCGGGCGCTCGAGCAGTGGAGTGGCTCAACAGCACCGAACACGTGAGGCAGGCTGAAGGTTGAGGGATCGAAGGGTGTCAGGAACCATTAGCTGCCGTAGAAATGGTCGCTTGCCGTCCGGCTGACAACTTCTTCTGACTGTTCAAAAACGGCCATGCTGCAAACTGCCCCTTCAGGCATTCTCAGAACCTGGTCAGGGAAGCCAGGGTTCCCCTTGAAAAACCGTGTTTCACAGGGTCGATTATTTATTGCTGTATGCCAGCCCTATCCTAAATTAAGGACAGGCTGGTATGGATCTGGCACTCTGAGCTGAACCCCAGTCCACGCTATTCATCGATACAAGCCATGCTGAGTCAGCTCTGGAAATCTATCCTCGCGCTTATCTTCCCTGGAGGACTGATTTTCCTCCTGGCGATCGGATTTCTTCGCCCCCAGGGACTCCCAATATGGCTGCAACAGCCGATTGGAGCCCTGCCCTATATCGTCCTCGCGTTTGGGCTCATCTTTGGCTGGTACCTTTCCAGCAGTCGCATGATTCTCTCCCTCCTTGTGCTGGCGATTGCCGATCGAGCCCTAGTCTTACTTCCTGCCAACGAAGGGAATCAGGAGACCATACGCCAGACAATAGTCGCCATTACTGCCTTTCTCGTCCCTGTCAACCTCTTGGCATTTTCCATCCTTAAAGAAGATTCCCTTTCGACATTTCGCAGTGCGACGCGTGTGGTGCTCGTGTTGGTCCAGCCCTTTCTGCTGCTCTGGCTCTGCCTTCCGGACCAGCAAGTCCTGGGCTCATCCTTCACATGGCAATACATCCCCTCGCTGTACACGGATTGGACGCCGATCCCACAACCTGCGTTGGTGGCATTTGCGATAGCAGGGCTGCTGCATGTCACACGATTCGCGCTGCATCGTGGCCCACTGGAGGGAGGGGCAATCTGGGCACTGTGCGCCGTTTTCGTGGCCTACCATACGAGCCGATACGGCTGGCAACCGACAAACTATTTTATGGCGGCAGGACTGATTCTCTTCGTCACATTGCTCCAATCCTTTTATCAGCAGACCTACCGCGACGAACTCACTGGTATTCCGGGCCGGTTGGCCTATGCCGAAGCGATCGGACAATTGGGGAAACGATTCTCTGTTGCCATCATCGGCATCGATCAGCTGACTCAGTATGCCAATGTCCACGGGAAACCTGTCAGCGAACAGATTCTGAAACTGGCCGCGCCAAGAATTCAGGCCGCGTGTTTGGACGGACAGATCTTTCGTACAACCGGAGAAGAGTTCACCGTCCTGTTTCCTGGAAAGTCAGCCATAGATACTATGGGTACGCTGGACATCGTCCGGAAATCGGTCGAAGCCATCGGTCTGTTCCTCCGAGGACGAGACCGTGTATGGGAACAGCGAGGGACCAAGGAAGCTGGATCACGCGACCGAGCACTCCCGATCACCCTGAGTATCGGCGTGGGGGAAAAACTGACCGACAGCGCAACGTTGACGCTGGTGATCAAGTCGGCCTATCGCGGCCTCTATGAAGCCAAGGGAATAGGAGGGAACGTCGTCAAGCGCGGACTGGCGGCGGTTGTTCCGGCACGACGATCTCAATCCGGAACAGGGAGAACTGTCGCGAGTGGAGAATACGAAACGTAGGCCCTGCTAGAAAAGTCCTTTCACGGATTCCGCTGGTCTGGCCAAAATCACCTTCTCGCCTTTTTCGACAATCGGGCGCTGAATGAGATCTGGATGGGCCACGAGCACATCGAGCCATTCGTCGTCCGACAGAGTCTTTTTTGCCAAACCAAGTTCCTTGTAGATGTCTTCTTTGGTCCTCAATATATCCTTCGGCGAAAGCCCCCCTTTCTTCAAAAGGCTCTTGAGTTGCGCCTTAGTGAAGGGCTTTTCATAGTAGTTGATGGCCTTAAAGGGTGTGCCGCTCTCTTGTAACAACTGTACCGCCTGACGGCATGTGCTGCAGGTCGGTTTCTGGTAAATCGTTACCTCTGCCATGTTCGAACTCCTTGTGATAGCGTCTCGCCTGCCTTGACGCCATTTTTATCCGTGTGATACACGGGTCTATCTCATTCACGTGAAGGTCCATGATGCCAACGCCAATCTTCGGAACCAGTTCCAGCGGCCAGTTTTCTTGCACCACAAACACGCAGCACACCTTACGAGACCTCCGTACCAAGCGCAAGGGGCAGCCGGTTTTCGTCCTCGGGCATGTTTTGGTCCGCAAAGGGCAAGAAGGAACCTTCGAGATCTTTAATGACCGCCTGGCCATCGTCAAATTCTCCGACGGCGGCGCAATTGGGTATGACCCGTTTGAATTGCTCTTACCCACCGATATCGACGACAAGGGAATTGCCTATTTCGAAATTCGTCATTGCCGACAGTGCGAACAACTCTTCCCCTTGACTGCCGAAGAATGTGAGGCCGCAGAAGAACCAACCTCTTGCTCGGAATGCCGCATCGCCTAGCCTGTGGTGCGTGAAGTGCGAGACATGCAGAAAGGCACGACAGACGTGACACGAAGGTACTGAACGCGGAGTTCAAAGTCCCGGAAAGCTCGAACCGCATCCGTCTCGCCCTTCTCGATCCTTCCCCTAACTCAGAACCCAGAACTCAGAATTTCTTCACCCGTCCCGACCGTATCGCGCGACTATTATTAGTCGACCAGTGGCGCGATCTCGACCGCTTTCCTAATCAAGCAGTCGCCTGCAAAAGACTGTAAGGACATCGGCAGCATGCCGGCGTCGATCATGTGCACCGTCACCACCTGAAAGCCTTCAGCGACTTTGTATCCTTCTACTCTCATGGCATGGCAGATTTCGAGTTTTTTCCAAATGAGATTACTCAGAATCGTCTCCGACGCGAGCAGCTTCATATCCGACACTGTGTCATTCACTGAAACTTTTGCCGACACCCGCGCCTTATCTTTTGGCGCCTCGCTCACGACGGCATAACCGAGGATCTCGCTGTCGGCCTGGACTAAGGAGGCTGTCCCCATGACAATGAGACTGAGCAGCATGAGCAGGAGGCACATGGGGTTTTCTCCGGTCGTGAGCGGTCGGCAACTTGAGTATGCCAACCGATAGGAGTCAATTCAAGATCCTGCCGCTTCGAACATGATAGACTGTTCCCCGCGTCATCTATCCCGTCACTCAGGTGAAGGAGCGTGATCATGCCACATGATTTTATGCCTGGGCTCGCCGGCGTCCCCGCAGCCAAATCTGCAATCAGCGATGTGGACGGGCAGCGTGGTGTGCTGGAATATCGCGGCATCCGCGTCGAAGAACTCTGTCTGCGGTCGTCTTATCTCGAAACAGCCTACTTGTTGCTATTTGGACATCTTCCCACTCACCCGCAGCTCACGCGATGGAACGAGGACATCGTCCATCACCGCCGGATCAAGTTCAGGATTATTGATTTACTGAAATGCCTTCCGGAGCAAGGGCATCCCATGGACGCGTTGCAGGCTGCGGTCGCCGCGTTGGGCATGTTTTATCCAGGCCGGAATGTCCAGGACGTCGACAATAACTATTGGTCTGCCGTCCGTCTCGTGGCGAAGCTGCCTACAATTGTCGCGGCCTGGGCTCGTCTGCGGCATGGGAACGAGTACATTCCACCACGCGACGATCTGGGGTTTTCCGAAAACTTTCTCTACATGCTGACTGAGACGGAGCCGCTTCCCTTGTGGGGTAGTATTTTCGACGACTGCCTGATTCTCCATGCCGAGCATACGATGAATGCCTCAACCTTCGCGGGCATGGTCACCGCGTCGACCCTAGCCGACCCCTATACAGTCGTCGCATCCTCAATCGGCGCCTTGAAGGGCCCGCTGCATGGAGGGGCAAACGAAGAGGTCGTACAGATGCTGAAGGAGATTGGCGAGCCAAGGAAGGTTCGATCGTATCTTGAGGAACAGGTCCGTACGAAACAAAGGCTGATGGGCTTTGGCCACAGGGTATACAAGGTCAAAGATCCTCGTGCGACAATCCTACAGGGCCTGTGCGAGCAACTTTTCAAGGAAAGTGGCAGTTCACCGTTGTACGAGGTTGCCCTTGAGGTCGAACGGATCGCAGATGAGTTGTTGAAAGGGAAGGGAGTTTATCCCAACGTCGACTTCTACTCCGGGATCGTCTACGACAAGATGGGCATCGAGACCGACCTGTTCACTCCGTTATTCGCAATGGCTCGGGTGTCGGGGTGGCTGGCCCATTGGCTTGAACAACTTCGCGAAAATAAACTGTTCCGTCCGGACCAAATCTATTCCGGTGAGCATGGCCAGTCGTACGTGCCCATCGAACAACGCTAAGCCCTCTCTGGCACAGCCCATCTCCAAATAGTAGGCCGGTCCCCTTGACTCTGCGGTAGCCAGATTTATCTACTATTTCATACAGAGAAATCGGCGCGCGCCACACGTAGGCATTCTCAACCTGTGAATAATTACAAGAAGGAGGTCTACCATGACACTCGTACGGTGGGATCCATTTCGTGAACTCGAAGACATGTCGGATCGGTTGAATCGAATGATTAGTCGTCCCGCTTTGCCTCAGACGAACGGCAAGGAGACCATGGTCGTTGCCGACTGGGTGCCATCCGTGGACGTCAGTGAAACGGATGGGGACTACCAGATCAAGGCAGAAATTCCTGACGTGAAGAAAGAGGATGTGAAGGTGACGGTAGAAGACGGCGTTCTCACGATCCAGGGTGAGCGTAAGCATGCGAAGGAAGAGAAAGGTACGAAGTACCATAGGGTAGAGCGATCCTATGGCAGCTTCGTCCGGAGTTTCACATTGCCCGATCTCGTCGATGAGGAGAAGGTGAAGGCGGAATTCAAGGACGGTGTCTTGAATCTCCAGTTGCCCAAGTCCGAGAAAGCAAAGCCGAAAGCAATCGAAGTCAAGGTCGGCTGATTAGTACATCATCATCCGGTTTACACTGAGGCCCGCTCCGGCGGGCCTCTTCTTTTTGTTCCTACGTCGCACCATCAGTTATGTCTGGCGCCACAGGTCTCAGATCCCAATACCCTTGTGCAAGTAGGCTGCCAAAGTTTATTATGGCGCCCGCAACAGATGAACCCCATAAACCGGAGTTGTATCCATGAAGAAGACCAGGGCTCAGGCATCACCAGCAACCAGAAGTGAACGCGACACCATGGGCGAGCTCGCCGTACCGGCCACGGCCTATTATGGTGTGCAAACCGCCCGCGCTATCGAGAACTTCCCGATCAGCTCGTTGCGGTTTCCCCGCGCCATGATCCGCGCGATGGGAATCATCAAGCGTGCTGCCGCGACAGTGAATCAGTCCCTGGGCCTTCTCGACAAGAAGCCGGCTAATGCGATCAAGCAGGCAGCGACTGAAGTGGTCGAGGGAGCGCTCGATGATGAGTTTCCCGTGGACATTTTTCAAACCGGGTCAGGCACCTCGACGAATATGAATACCAACGAGGTAATCTCCAATCGTGCCACCGAGCTGTTAGGCGGAGCACGAGGCAGCAAGCTGGTGCATCCCAACGACCACGTCAATCTGGGCCAATCCAGCAACGACGTGATTCCTACGGCGATTCATATTGCCGCCGGGGAGATGATGCAACAACAACTCATTCCGGCGCTCACCTGCTTGCAGAAAGCGCTCGCTCGGAAAGCCAAAGAGTTCGACAAGATCGTCAAGATCGGTCGCACCCATTTACAGGATGCGACGCCTGTGCGATTGGGTCAGGAATTCGGCGGGTATGCGAGGCAGATCGAACTCGGCATTCAACGGGTCAGACGGGCGCAAGAGGCCCTCAGTGAAGTGGCGCTTGGCGGCACAGCAGTCGGCACGGGGCTCAACTGCCATCCGAAGTTCGCCGCCAAGGTGATGGCTATCGTGTCGAAAGAGACCGGCTGCACGTTTACAGAAGCGAAAAACCACTTTGAAGCGCAGTCCGCTCAAGATTCGTTGGTCGAAGCAAGCGGGGAGTTGAAGACCATTGCCGTGAGCCTCATGAAGATCGCCAACGATATTCGCTGGCTCGGTTCCGGCCCGCGCTGTGGGCTTGGGGAAATCAATCTGCCGGAGACACAGCCAGGCTCATCCATCATGCCGGGTAAAGTAAATCCCGTCATTGCCGAATCGGTGACGATGGTCTGCGCGCAGGTGATCGGCAATGATGTGACAGTAACAGTGGGAGGGCAGGCGGCCAACTTCGAACTGATCGTCATGATGCCGGTGATGGCCTATAACCTCTTGCAATCCATTGAACTCCTCTCGACAGCCTCGACCAACTTCGCAGTCAAGTGTATCGACGGCATCAAAGCCAACGACGAGCGTTGCGAAAGCTTGATAGAGGAGAGTCTGGCCATGTGCACCGCCCTGGCGCCGGAGATTGGGTACGAAGCTGCCGCGAAGCTGGCCAAGGACGCCTACAAGTCCGGCAAGACTGTACGCCAGATGGCCAAAGAACAAAAAGTCCTGCCGGATAAACGCCTCACCGAACTGCTCGATCCCTGGCGCATGACCGAACCGGGAGGGCCTGTGGGGAGTGCTGGGGGATAGTGCGGGGGTAGAGGGGTAGGGCCTGCAACTTATGCCGCCATGCACTACGCTAAACGCCTATCGCCGACAGGGATCAGAGATCCAAGGAAAAGTTGCCGTTTCCCCTTCAGCCTAAACTCCTGACCCAAACACCTGAGCGGTTACGTTCTAAGAATCAAATCAGATTCAGCCAGAATCGTTTTAGATTCATCCAGAATGATTCAGTTGGATCGCCCCTGTCCGTAAGCATTGTGAATCGTATCTGCTAAATACCGCGCCCATCCAATCGTTTTGAATTTTAGGCAATCCCTCATCATCACGACAACAATCTGGTCTAGAGTTTGCGTGTGCGATCTTTACTGTGAGAAGAAGATGATATAGACCAAATTTTTCTCTGGCGTAGCTTGACAAACACAGCGCTATTCCATATAGCATGCGCGGTTAGAGCACTACCCACTACCATAATGCTAGACGGGGCAACCAGCAACACATGCGGGATCTACCGCAGCAGGGAGGTGCGATGCAGTTCGGCGTCTATTTGATAATGGTACCTCCGTTCGCTCGTGGCTGTGGCCTTTTGGCTGTCGGCTGTGCGCTGCTGGCCGGGCTGGCAGGTTGCGGGCCTGGTGGGTCTGGCAATGCGCCGAGCCTTGAGGCGCGCGCAAGCGAGGCAAAAGTATCAACCTCTCCCCCCACCCAGGAAAATGGAGCCACCTCCGCACCAGGCAAGGGGACCGTCCCAGGCGGGGACAAGCCACTGTCGAAGTCTGCCGGCACTCCCAATAGGATTGAGACGGTTGAAGACAAAAAAATTAAGTCTATTGAAGACAAAAAATCTGCGGCTACTCCCATACCAAACTTGATAGCCAATGCTCTCAGCTCGCCGGATGCGAATGTGCGGCTTAAGGCTTTGGACTACTGGGCCACGCAGGGGACCACGGCGCCGCTCGATCCGCTGCTCGAGGCACTGGAAGACGAAAACGAAGGAGTACGGACGAAGGCGACGAAGATCGCCGAACAGCATTGGGGGATCAAGCAGGAAGTGGACTGAACAGAAGGCCACAATCGAAAGGAGGTTGTCTGCACAACACCATGTGATTGACGTGTAACGGTTTCTCTTATTTCTATTTGAGGAGGCATTTGATGAAGTACACCAGGATAGCACTCTTGGCCATGGGCCTGCTGTATGGCGCAAACGATCTCGCCAGCGCCGCAACAATAAATTTTACTGTGACCGATGTCCCAGGACGTTGGTTCGATACAGGCGTCATTATTGCGGGAACCCGCTCTCTCGCCATTGCAGCGCCAGGCGATACCGTGGAGTTTCACCAAGCCGTAGAAAGCAGTCACACCGTAACGAGTCTGATCTGGCCGTCGACGGCTCTACCGTCTGAAAAGATTGACCAGGACGTGGCGAATATCAGCAACCATTCAGTGACCCTAACCACCCCAGGTTTGTATGTATTTGTATGCAAGCTCCATCCCTACATGCTCGGTGGTGTTATCGTTGACGATGCGGCTACTCCCGCTGGACTAGACATCGGTAATCAGATCACATTGTTGGGGGTCGGGTCCTTTGACAGCAATTCAAATCTTGGGCTTCGGTTGTTGCGCGCGTTTTTTATCGTGACCAATCCTTCCAATTGGAAAGACTATACGAAGGTTGGACAAGCTTATACGCCAGTCTATCCTGCGGTGCCTGTTGTCCTAACAGGGGGTGCCGTTGTCCCGGATTTAAACGCTGCGCTCCAGGCAACGTTTGATGGCGATATCATCCCAGTAGCGCAGAAACCAGCCATCAGGGGAGTTGGACAGGTCTGGGTCGATACCCAGTATGAGTTGAGTGCTCAGAAAGGGTCTGCCTACCCTGGAACGATGACCGTGGTGAGAGTCGGCGGCTCGGTGCCGGCCAACAATTGGAAGGTGATAAGAAAGATTGCGCTTCCTTCTCAGCTCATGAACAATGGCCACAACATGTGGGCCAGCCACAACCAAAACCTTATTTATCAGACGGAATGGCATGGTCGGAGCTTGTTTGTCATCGATCGCGTGACTGGAGCGTTCTTGAAAGAAATCGAGATCGGTGATGATCCAGCTCATGTCATGACGCGAGTGGACACCGGACAAGTCCATGTGACGCTCAACGGCGATGATTATGTGGTGGAACTAAACAAGGTTCCGGCGCCTGAATATCTTCGGATCAATCGGTATATCTCGATGCAAAATCCACTTGCCCCGACAAAGCCGACTCAACCCCATGCCCATTGGATGGGGTTCGATGGCAAGTCGATGGCCACCCCCAACGCCAATAGTAACGACTCGACTCTATACGATTTCAATCAGAACCAGGTGGTCGCAAAGACCTCAGTAGGGGCGCTGCCCATTGCGGTTGGCATGATGCCCGATTCGAGTAAGTACTATGTGTCAAACTACCTTTCACACTCACTGTCGGTCATGAACGGTACGACTGGGGCGAACATCACAACCATCAACTTGCTCGGGACCTATGACCCGGTCACTGGGCTCTGCGCAGGCGCTGTCCCTTGCACGAATATCGGCGCATTGCCGATTCAGACTCCCGTGAGCCCGGACGGAAAATTTGTGATCACGGGCAATACCTTAACCGGCACCATTACCATCGTAGATACAGCAACTGACGCCGTTGTGAAAACGATCACCTGTGATCCAGGGTGCCACGGAGTGAACTTTGGCGCGAAAAAAGGTGGCGGGTACTATGCCTATGTCACCAGCAAGTTTGCCAACCGTTTGATCGTCTTGGACTACGATCCAAACAATGATGGCATTGCGACCGATGCGGTGATTGCCGGTTGGGTCGTTCTTGCCAACGATACCGCTCCGCGAGATGCCTTTATCTATGCGAACCTTGGCCAAGGTGGTCAAGGTGTACTCCCTGTTCCCAACGTCTATAACGGCTGGGTCCAGAAGCTTCCTGATGCCTTTAAGCTCCAGCTCACGCCAGCGCAACGGAATCCGTTCCCTATTCCGTAGAAGCAGACGAGCATAGCTGCACAGCCAAGGCCCCGGTGCGATGGTGTTGACCCGTCGCACCGGGGCCTTTGGTTTTGCGATCATGCAGTTTCAGCAACGTAAAAAAGCTGTGCGACTTACATCCAGAGAGAGGAATTATATGCAGGGAGTTTGGAGCATAGGAATTCTCCTTCCGATGAGATATAGGGGCATCACTTACAATTACAATGGACCAATGCGGAATTCCTCAAAGAACTCGCCCCGCACATCCCGCATCTTGTCAATACTCTGACAGGTCTCCAGAAACAATGACACAGGTCTATGCCAGTAAAATCGAACTTAGTATTCGTCATGTCGAGTAGGCATGATTGTTGTGCGCATGCTCGATCGGAACCCTCCTTTCAGCTTTGACACCACAAAACTCCCTATGGTAAAGTCCGCGGAACTGCTGAGGTTCTAGGCATTTTTCATTCACATCTCACGGAAACATCGTATGAGCACACAGGGCGAGCATGTAACCATTGTGGTCGGAGCCGGACCAGCCGGAATGGCCGTGGCGAGTTCGCTCTCGAAAGCAGGCCATGAAGTCATTATCCTGAATCGTGACATCAAATTCGGCGGGTTGGCTGAGTATGGGATCTTCCCCGCAAAGCTCAAGCTGCGTGGTGGTCTCAAGAAGCAGTACTGGGAGTTGCTCGAGCGACCGAACGTCCACTATTTCGGCAATGTCTCAATCGGCGCCGGCAAAGATCTTACAGTCGAAGAGGTCCGCAGCCTTGGCGCCAGCGCGGTCGTATTTTCTATCGGCGCGCAAGGCACCAAAGCCATCGGCGTGGAAGGGGATTCGGCCAAGGGCGTGTTCCATGCGAAGGATGTCGTGTACCATTTTAATCGGCTCCCTGGATTTGGCGATCGTCCGTTCGAAATGGGTCAACATGTGGCCGTGATCGGGGCTGGCGATGTGATGGTTGATATTGCACACTGGCTGGTTCGCTACAAAAAAGTCGAGCGAGTCACGGCAATTGTTCGCCGTGGACCTGCTGAGAGAAAGTACAATCCGAAAGAAATTCGCGCGGTATGCACCAACATGGATGTGACAGGGATTACCAATGAGGTGGCTCGGATTAAGGATCGCCTCGCCGCAGTCGGCCAGAATGCAGACGAAGTACTCAAGGGCCTGACGGACGAGTTTACAAAGTGCGAGCCGAAAGTTAGCGAGACGAAGATGGGGTTCAAGTTTTTGGCCTCTCCGAAACGCATCCTGGTGGATGAGAACAATCAGGTTCGCGGACTGGAGATGGAAGACAACAAGCTCGATCCAAAAGGTGAGGATACGGTCGCCGTTGGGCTGAAACAGTATTATGAATTCCCTTGCGACTCCGTGGTCTTTGCCGTCGGTGACAAAGTCGATGAGACCGTTGGGTTACCATATAAGAGTGGTCTGTTCGTCACGAATCCCAACAAGACCGGCAACGATCCGGACGACGCGCTCTTCCAAGCCTACGATGAAGCCGCAGGCAAGATTCTAGACGGCGTGTTTCTCGCTGGGTGGGCACGGAAAGCGAGTGAGGGCTTAGTCGGCATCGCCAAGCGGGATGGGGATTGGTGCGCGGAAGTTGTCACCAAATACCTCTCGACGAAAACATCGAGTCAGCGCCCTGACATCAAAGCCGTCATCGGCAAGCTCGCCGCAATTCTCACGGCGCACAAGAGCCATCCGGTCGATCTGGAAGGACTCCGCATGCTCGAATCGAGTGAAAAAAGTCACTGGAGTGAGAAAGAGTGTATCGGGGAGTTCAAATATACGAACAATCAGGAGATGGTCGAGTTGATCGAGCGCGGGAAGACATAACCAGCAGGCCCTTCATTTCTATCCATCCCCCCATTTGAGTTTTTCTCTCAGCACGTCATAGTAGTTGCTCTCCGGAAATCGGATCAATCTGGTCCGGTGCTCCGAGGTCTGGATCATGATCGTGTCTCCCTGCGCGATTGCCACTCCCCCCTGTCCATCGAGCGTCGCCATGGCGCCGTCGTCTTTGCTGGTGAGCGTCACGTCAATCTTCACATCACCCGGCACGATCAATGGCCGATGCGTCAGCGTATGAGGGCTAATCGACGTCAGAATCAATGACTGGACTGCCGGATCGATAATGGGACCTCCGGCTGAAAGGGAATAAGCGGTGGATCCCGTCGGGCTACTGACGATCAGTCCGTCGCCGCGCAAGTTGGTCACGAATCGTCCTTGAATCGCAATCTTGAGTTCGATCATGTGGGCCAGCGTGCCCTTGTTGATGACGACATCGTTCAACACCACCCCCTGCGCAACCGTCTCTCCATGCCGATGTATATTCGTCCGCAGCATGAGCCTCTCATCGAGGACGAAGTCATTTGCAAATACCCGTTCGAGCGAGGGGTATAGATTTCCCAGCCGGACCTCGGTCAAAAATCCGAGACCGCCCATGTTGACGCCGAGGATGGGAATGCCTCGCTCAGCGGCAAGTCGCGCAGCATTGAGCATGGTTCCGTCGCCGCCCAAGACCAGCAGTACATCCGCTTTGTTCGCCAGCTGAGTGTTCTGATACCCCCCCTGCTCACCGAGAAGCATCGCCGCCGTCTGGTCTAAAATCACATCGATGCTTCGAGCCCGGAGCCAGGCGATGACATCTTGCAGCGTACTTTTGACCTCAGGAAACTTAGGCTTTGCCAGAATCCCGATACTTTTGCTTTTCATGCGGTGAAGCCCTATCGTGGTTTCATCGAGAGGTCAGAGAAAGTGTGCGCGATTGTATCGGGCGGGTTATTTTGAAGTCAACGAATCAGAAGGCGACAGACCTTTGTTCATGTATTCGATCCTTCCATTTCTTGGCCGGTGCAATTGTCCCCTAGTCTTGACACTTAAATTCCTTCTAGTTAGAATTAGGCCAGATTTTTCGAGAACTTTGCACACATGGAACTAGTATAGGCTGCACCTAAAAGGAGGCAGGATGTTCGAAAGATTTACGGATAAGGGTCGGAAGATCATCATCCTTGCGCGGGAAGAGGCTGAGCGTCATCAAAACGACTACCTCGGAACCGAGCATCTTGTCTTGGCCATTCTCCGTGAATCCGACGGAATTGCCCTGATGATTTTGAAAAAGATGGGACTCTCGACTGAACAAGTCCGTTTGGAAATTGAACGGAATTTGCCTGGCGGCGGAACCACTATGACCTTTGGAGAAATCCCTTTCAGCCCTCGGGTCAAGAAGGTCATCGAATACGGGGTCGAAGAAGCCCGTCTCCTTGGACATAATCATATCGGAAGTGAGCACCTCTTGTTGGGCCTTCTCCGAGAAGAGGAGGGGATCGGTGGAAAGATCCTCCGCAGCTTAGGCGCCAATCTCCTTACTGCCAGACAATTGACCGTGACATTCTTGCGGAAGTCTGCCCCACGCGAGCGGGACCGGAAGAGCAATACTCCGGCACTTGATGAATTCGGTCGCGATCTGACCCAGCTTGCCCAGGCAGGGCAACTGGACCCCGTCATCGGCCGAGCAGACGAAATCGAGCGGGTGCTTCAAATCCTGAGCCGCCGTTCGAAAAATAATCCCGTGCTCATCGGGGAGGCTGGCGTCGGCAAGACCGCCATTGTTGAAGGTCTTGCCCAACGAATTATCCAGTCGGAAGTGCCGGACAACCTGCTCTCGCGCCGTGTCATTGCACTCGACCTCGGCTCATTGGTCGCGGGTACGAAATATCGTGGCCAATTCGAAGAACGGCTGAAGGTCGTGATGAAAGAAATCGTCCAGGCCGGGAACATCATCATTTTCATCGATGAACTCCATACTTTGGTGGGGGCCGGGGCGGCGGAAGGATCGATCGATGCCTCCAACATGCTCAAGCCTGCACTGTCGCGTGGAGAAATTCAATGTATCGGTGCCACGACTCTCGATGAGTATCGAAAGCATATTGAGAAGGATGGAGCCCTCAAGCGACGGTTTCAGCCGATCCACGTTCAGCCACCGAGCATCGATGAAACGGTGCTGATCATCCAAGGGCTTCGCGATCGGTATGAAGAACATCACGGGGTCGAGATTTCAGAAGAGGCCATCCTCGAAGCGGTCAAGCTGTCCGATCGATACATCAGCGATCGCTTTCTGCCGGACAAGGCCATCGATTTGATCGACGAGACTGGATCGCGGGCCAAATTGCAGACGTATGCGCTGCCGTCGGACCTGAAGGCGATGGAGCAAGAGCTGAAAAAAGTCTCTCGCGATAAGGAACTGGCCATCTCGATGCAGAACTTCGAGGAGGCTGTCCGCCATCGCGAGGAAGAAGAACGGTTGCGCAAACTTCTCGATGAGTCTAAGCGTGAGTGGAAGAAGAACCAGGAAAAAAATAAACCGACGATCGGGAAAGAAGAGGTTGCCTATGTCGTCTCCAAGATGACAGGCATTCCACTCTTCAAGCTTGAGGAAGAAGAGTCGAACAAGCTGCTTCGCATGGAGGAATTCCTCCATAAACGTGTGATCGGGCAGAACGAAGCGATCTCCGCTGTGGCCCGAGCCATTCGGCGGTCACGCGCCGGCCTGAAAGAAGCGAAGAAGCCCATCGGGTCCTTTATTTTTCTGGGACCAACCGGTGTCGGGAAAACCGAGCTGGCAAGGACGTTAGCAGAGTTCCTCTTCAATAGCGAAGACTCGCTCATTCGGATCGACATGTCTGAATATCAAGAAAAGTTCACGAGTTCTCGACTCTTCGGCGCCCCTCCTGGGTACGTGGGATATGAAGAGGGCGGCCAATTGACTGAGCGGGTTCGGCGTCGCCCCTATTCAGTGGTCCTATTCGACGAAATCGAAAAGGCCCATCCTGATGTGTTCAATATTCTGCTGCAAGTATTGGACGACGGGGTGCTGACCGATAGCCTCGGTCGCAAAGTGGACTTCAAGAATTGCGTCATCATCATGACCTCCAACATCGGGACCAAGATGATTCAGAAGGGGGTCTCGCTCGGATTCCAGAGCACTGAAGGAGATCAGGAGCGCCATAAGAAGGAAGAAGTATTGGGAGAATTACGCCGCTCGTTCAGTCCGGAGTTTTTGAATCGGATTGACGAAATCGTGGTTTTCCATCAGCTGGACAAGACGCATCTCTACAACATTCTCGATATCCTCTTGGGTGAACTCAACCTTCGTCTCCTCGACAAGGGGGTGGAGATCGAGGTCGAGGATGATGTCAAACAGTGGTTGATCAAAGAAGGCTACGAACCGCTTTACGGAGCCAGACCGATGCGCCGGACCATTCAACGCGCGATTGGCGATCCACTTTCCGAAGAGATGATTAGAGGGCGATTCAAGGAATGCCGAAAAATCCGCGTGGTGCTTCGAGACGGCGCTCCGGCATTCATCGAGCAGGAGGCGATGGCTGGCGTCTAGCATCTTACCCCAGCACCTGCGCTACGACATTGCATAGAGTACGACACGGCCCTTGTGGCACCAGCGGCCACAAGGGCCGTGTCGTTTTTCTCTTCTGAATAACGCTTGTGTCGCCGGCCCAGTTCGTACGATCGGGAAGCATTTTATGATGACGACCGTTGCGCAGCCCACCTCAGCATGGATACCGGGGCCCATTCTTGGTATCGAGACGTCGTGCGATGAAACGGCTGCATCGGTGCTTGCCGCAGACGGCGCCGTTCTCTCGAATATTATTACGTCACAGCATGCGGTTCATCGGCGATTCGGTGGTGTCGTTCCCGAACTCGCCTCCCGTGCCCACATTGAATCGATTGAAATTATCTCTGCTGAGGCCATCCACCAAGCCGGTCTCGAATGGACGGATCTCACCGGAATCGCCGTCACTCAAGGACCAGGCTTGGCGGGCGCTCTGCTCGTTGGAGTTAACTATGCAAAGTCGCTGGCCTATGCCTTGAACATCCCGATGGTTGGTATTAGCCATCTTGAGGGGCACATCGCCTCCGCTTGGCTGAAGGATACCGCTTTCCCGTTTCCCTGTGTGGTCCTGGTTGTTTCTGGCGGGCATACTCATCTCTATTATAAGGAACAGAGTGGTCACTGCCGCCTCCTTGGCGCCACGAGAGACGATGCTGCAGGGGAAGCCTTTGACAAAGGAGCTCAGTTGCTTGGGCTGGAGTATCCAGGGGGACCAGCCATTGATCGCTTGGCTAGACGGGGAAACCCAGAGGCCGTTACATTTCCCCGTTCGTATCTAAAAAATGGGAGCCTCGATTTCAGTTTTAGTGGGCTGAAAACCGCTTTGCTATACAGACTTCAAGCGATGGATGAGAAATCCCGTGCAGCACAAGCTGCGGACTTGGCCGCAGGTTATCAAGAGGCCATCGTGGACGTATTGGTCAAAAAGTCCTTTGCCGCAGTTCGGTCATCCGGCGCTCGTGCGCTGGCCGTTGTCGGAGGGGTGTCCGCCAATTCTCGATTACGTGCGCTGCTCCAGCAACGAGCTGCTTCCGAGAACCTGCAGCTCAGTCTTCCCCCGCTGATTTACTGTACCGATAATGCCGCGATGATCGCCGCCGCAGGGAGGCAGGCGCTTCGCACAGGGCTCCGGGCACCCCTAGCCATTGACGCCCAAGCTTCAATGGCGTCATCATTCGCACATACGCTCTAACCGACGACGACAAGGAAACGACGCCCATTCCAGAAATTCACGGACAGGTCCTCGGTCTCCGCGCCGGCCAACTCGCCATGCTTGAGCGGCTCTATCGACGGCGCATGCCTGTTGATGAAGTCCTTTCGGCTGAAGCAGCAAAAACTCTCGCGCAGTTTACGCACGAAATTCGGCGCCCCATCGGCTTGGTCATCACCAGGCGCGGAGCTGTTCAAGACGTTCTGGTTGGCGCCGGCGCCGAGCCATCGCCAACGACTCTGGCCACCTTTCGCGCAAGTCCACGATCTCTGCGGGGCCTTCGCCTGATACGTTCGCATTTAAAGGACCAGGCACTGACTCAAGAAGATCTCACTCTATTGGGCCTACTCCGACTCGATATGATCGGAACGATGGCCGTCACCCCCAAGGGCGAGCCAGGCTTACTCTCCCTAGCCCATCTGAACCCACCCAGTCCTCATGGACAGCTGTATACCATGATGAATCCCACACTGGTGCATCAATGCCCGGTGAGTTTCGAGATATTCATTCGTGCGTTGGAGGCAGACCTCCAACGCCAGAGCGGTTCGCACACGATGGCGCAGGGGCAGACCGCCATCCTCGTGAGCGCCTCGCCCAAGAGTAAGGCCGAGCAAGAAGAACGTCTTGCCGAATTGGCAGAACTGGCTTCCTCGGCAGACCTCACGGTGATCGACCGTTTAGTGCAACGCACACAGAGCGGCCATCATCGGTTCCAATTGGGAAGCGGTAAACTCAAGGACGTGCTGATGCAAGCCATGCAAAAAGGCGCGGACCTGCTGATCTTCGATCAAGATTTAGCTCCCGCGCAGCTGCGCGCCATTGAGGAGATCACGGACCTCACGGTCATCGATCGGACCCAACTGATCCTTGATATCTTTGCACAGCGAGCGCATAGCCGAGAAGGGAAGGTGCAGGTCGAATTGGCGCAACTCCGTTATTTGCTCCCTCGTCTCTCCGGTCAGGGCACGAGCCTCTCACGCTTGGGCGGTGGCATCGGCAGCAGAGGGCCCGGTGAAACGAAGCTCGAAACGGATCGCCGTCGCATCAGAGAGCGCATCGACCATTTAGATCGGGAAATCGAGGGGTTTGCCCGCCACCAAGACCAACGGCGATCGCGTCGCGGTCGGCAACCCTTCCCAGTCTTGTCAATTGTGGGCTACACGAACGCCGGCAAGTCAACATTGCTTAACGTCTTAACGAACAGTCACGTAAGCGCAGCCTCACGTGTCTTTGAAACGCTCGACACCACCAGCCGCAGACTGCGTTTCCCGCATGGCAGGGAAGTCATCATCACCGACACGGTGGGATTTATTCGCGACCTGCCCAAAGATCTTCTCGCAGCCTTCAGAACGACGCTGGACGAATTACGCGATGCCGACCTCCTCATGCATGTGGTCGATGCGGGGGCAAAAGATCTGGACACTCATATCGCAGCAGTCGACAGTGTGCTACAAAGCCTTGCTCTCGAGCAGCTTCCGCGGGTCCTGGTCTTCAATAAGTGCGACCGACTTCCGACCGCGCAAGCGGAAGTCCTCTGTCGACGCTATGGTGCGATCGGGATCTCGGCTCTGAACCCAGAGACCTTGTCTCCACTGATTCTGCACCTTGAAGAACGGTTGGCCGCGCTTGTCCCACCGGATGGCTATTCCGAAAAATCGGCAGCCTCGCCACCTACACTTGCATCTCGTCCGTAACTCACTGCACAATTGGCCCATTCAGGCACCATTCATGACAACGAAATCTCTGCCATCATCGGATTATCGGAAGCGTCTCCGAGAGATAGCAAAGACGCTCCAGCGCACCATGCCAAGCCCGAAGATGGAGCTCGACCATCGTTCGCCTTGGGAATTGCTTGTGGCCACAATCCTCTCCGCCCAATGTACCGACCAGCGAGTCAACCAGGTCACTCCATCGCTCTTTCGACATTATCGGAGACCAGCAGAATTGGCTGCGGCGCATCTTCCTGAACTCGAACAGCTCATTCGTTCCACTGGTTTCTTTAAGAATAAGGCGAAACATCTCGTCGCCTGCGGCAAAGCTGTGACCGAGCGCTTCAGTGAACAGGTCCCGCACACGATGGAAGAGTTGATCACGCTGCCGGGCGTTGGCAGGAAGACCGCAAATGTCATTCTGGGGACTGCGTTCAGCCAGCCCAGTATCGCCGTCGATACCCATGTGAAGCGCGTGGCGAAGCGACTTGGATTCACCAGATCCGACAATCCAGACTTGGTCGAACAAGACCTGCAGCATCTCTTGCAAAAATCCCAGTGGACCGCTGTTTCACAACGATTGTTACTGCATGGCCGCTATGTCTGTCTTGCCAGAAAACCCCAGTGCGCCACATGTTCAGTCTACCGGCACTGCCCATGGAAAGAGAAAGGTCTCCAATGATTCATAGCATGACCGGTTTCGGACGACGACAGGCCCCCTGGCAAGACGGATTCGTGACGGTGGAAATGCGCTCCGTCAACCATCGCTTTCTAGAAATTGCCTGCCGCCTACCCAGGCCGTTAAGCCCTCTGGAAGACTCCTTTAAGAAAGCCATTCAGCAGCGCTGTACACGTGGGCGCATCGACATCACGGTGACGGTCCAGGCCGGCAAAGGCCGCGCCGAAAACGTCATTCTTGACCAATCCATCGCGAAACAGTACCATCAGGCCCTCCGGACCCTCAAGAAATCCCTGAAGCTGAGCGGTTCTATCGATCTTGCGTTGATGGCTGGGCTCCGCGATGTGCTGTCGGTATCGGATCAACCGAAGGAAGACCCGAAACTGGCGAAGGTCGCTCAACAACTGACGACTCAGGCATTGACGGATCTTGAGGGCATGCGTACGCGCGAAGGGAAAGCCCTAGCAGAGGATATGAGCGCGCGGATTCAGACGATCCGAGGACATAAGACCCATGTCGCCGCACGAACTCCTCTACTGGCCCAGGAAATCTTTGACAAAATGAAGGGTCGTGTGGAAAAACTATTGGGATCGGAAATCCCCGACCCTTCCCGGCTGTATCAGGAATTAGCGGTGTATGCAGATCGTGGCGATATTACGGAAGAAATAGTCAGGTTGGACTCGCATATGATACAGTTTGAGCAGACGCTCAACCGTGCAGACTCTGTAGGCAAAACACTCGACTTCCTACTTCAGGAAATTGGGCGGGAAGTCAACACGATCGGCTCGAAAGCCAACGATGCGGAAATTGCCGGTCATGTGGTCCAAATGAAGGCCGAACTGGAACGCATTCGCGAACAGGTCCAGAACGTCGAATGAACTCAGCCACCACGACCAGCTCCACGGCGCCGGTATCAGGCCCCCCGCGGTCCTCGACGGATCGGCGGGGAATTCTTTTCATTATCTCCGCGCCTTCCGGAACGGGGAAAACCACGCTCTGCAAGCAACTCACAACGAATCTCCCAGGACTGTGGCATTCAATTTCTTATACCACGAGGACGCCGCGTCCAGGAGAAGCGCATGGGCACGATTATTACTTCATTGGAGAAGAGACATTCCGAGAGATGATCGCGCGAAATGAGTTTGTCGAGTGGGCGCATGTGTATGGACATCTCTACGGCACTCCGTGGAAATCGCTGACCGAAAAGATCGATCATGGGATCGATGTGTTACTGGAGATCGATGTGCAAGGGGCGATGCAGGTCAAGAAACGATTCGAGGATTCGGTATCGATCTTTATTCTTCCTCCCTCGATGACGGTACTCCGGGCCAGGCTCCAAGCCAGGGCATCAGATACCGCGGAAGAGATTCAGCGGCGACTGCACAAAGTGAAAGAAGAGGTGTGGAGCTACCGGGAATACGCCTATATCGTCAGAAACGAAGATCTCGGACGATCTCTTCGCGATCTCGAAAGCATCTTCTGGTCGGAACGCTTGAAGACAAAACGGTTGAATATGACGTGGCTCGAGAACAATTTCATTCTTGACGATGAACAGAAAACCGAAGATCGCAAAGATCTTCCCTAACCTAAAGGAGTACCGCGTCCATGATCGACATGTTGAGACTCTTGCCCCAATACAAAACAGGCGAATTTGACTCGCGCCACCGACTGGCGATTATCACAGCCCAGCGGGCAAAGCACATTGTCCAGGGATCGCGCCATGTCGCCTCACGCTTCACTAAAGAAACGACTATTGCTCTTGATGAAGTCCTCCAAGGACGAGTCACATACCTCGTCGGCCAAGAAGCGCGGGATGCCACGAAGGAGGCGAAGCGCGGCAAGGAAGGCGAAATGGAGCGCATCGCCTTGATGACCGGCGACGATGCGAAGGAGATCAAGAAAGAATTGAGCGTCTATGTCGACGATTCCCCGAAGCCGGTGGTGGCTGAGAGCGAGGAGTAAAAGGAGTCATTGGTGAAGATCTCCGACTCCAGTGAGCCGACGTTGATCGGGAAGCAGATCGTGCTTGGCGTGACCGGCAGCATTGCGGCCTATAAGGCAGTCGTATTGCTTCGGACCTTGCTCCGTGAAGGAGCGGTGGTGAACGTCGTGATGACGCAATCGGCCACGAAGTTCGTCACTCCGCTGACGTTTGAAGTGCTCTCCGGCCATCCTGTTTCGACGGATGTGTTCGAGGCGCATCAGGAGATGAAGCACTTGTCGTTGCCCGCACAGGCAGATGCCATTGTCATTGCGCCCGCCACGGCTAATTGTCTTGCAAAGGCAGCACTGGGGCTGGGGGACGATTTCCTCTCGACCATGCTCCTTTCAGCGGAGTGCCCGTTGATTGTGGCCCCCGCCATGGACGGGGGGATGTGGATGCATCCATCTGTCCGAGAACATGTAGGGACGCTGCGTGCGAGGGGAACGATTGTGGTGAATCCAGAAATAGGCCCGCTCGCTTCCGGACAGGTCGGCCAAGGCCGTTTGGCAGAGGACGGCACAATTCTGGAGGCGATTCAGGCAGCGCTGGCACCACAGCGTGATTGGCAAGGGCAACGCATGCTAGTTTCGGCGGGTCCGACACAAGAACCGATCGATCCGGTACGATTTATTTCGAATCGCTCCTCCGGCAAAATGGGCTATGCCATCGCCGAAGCTGCCCAGGCAAGAGGCGCCCAGGTGGTCCTCGTTACTGGTCCAACAGCGCTGCCGGCTCCGAGAGGCGTCGAGGTTGTTTCGGTCGTTACGGCTGAAGAAATGTTAAGGGTCCTGTCCGCGCGCCTGGCATGGTCGACCACTGTCATTATGGCCGCCGCCGTAGGGGATTTTCGTCCCACACACCCTGCCTCGCAAAAAATAAAGAAACAAGGGCGAACCGCCCAAACGCTCGATCTCGAACGAACCACTGACATTCTGGCATCCTTATCTGCTCAACGGACCACGCAACTCATGGTTGGCTTTGCTGCTGAGACCAACGATCTGATCGCCCATGCGAAAGACAAGCTGAAGACGAAAGGGCTCGACCTAATTGTCGCCAACGATGTCACGATGGAAGGAGCGGGATTCGGTAGCGATCAGAACGCAGCCGTATTGATCGACCGGCAGGGGGGCATGACAGAATTGTCTTTGATGTCAAAACGAGCACTCGCCGATGCGATTTTGAATCGGGCGCACGCACTCATCCACACCAGACAATCAAACCAGGCCCCGAAGCCGGCTAATATGGGAAGAGGCTAGCAGCCCATGGCTCAGGATCAGCACGCCGCCGCGAGCGCCTTGGAAATCGATCGACTGGCTACGCAGTTGGCCAAAGATCCACACTCGAAGGTCTTTATGCCCTTGGCCGAAGAGTATGGAAAAGTCGGTATGTGGCAGGAAGCCGCAGGCGTTCTTGAAGATGGCCTGAAGCTGTACCCCGGCTTCATTACCGCCATGGTTGCGCTCGGGCGTGCATATGACCAGATGGGGCAGGCCACGAAGGCCAAGGCCATTCTTGAAGAATCCGTCAAATTGAGTCCTGACAACCTACGCGCGCACCGCACCTTGATCAAGATTTACCAGAGCCAGGGGCTGAACGAGTCGGCACTGCAATCCTGTGCCGTTATCCTCACGGTCAACCCACGTGATGAAGAAGCGCGCTCAGTTCAAGCTGGTTTAGGCGGACCGCTGAAACACAAGAAGGAACCGAAGCGACCAAAACCGGCGGCTCCAGATCTGACGGCCTCAATCGTGGACGAATCGAAGGTCGCGTCTGTCGAGCCCATGAGTGTAGAAGCGTTTCTTGTGGAGACAGGCCTCTCCTCACAGGATCGGAAGGGGGAACGACCTGCGATCGCGGAGCAAGATTTAAAAGCCGCTGACACTGTGGAGAGGCCTCTTTCATTGCCTCATGTGGAAGTTGTTGCACAGCTGGAATCATGGCTTCGCAGTATCGAATCACGCCGTCACGATCGTGACACAACGAACGACCCACACTCCAAGGTTTCATAATACTTTTCACATGTTTGACCGGTCTGAGGCGGACTGCTACAATGCCGCCCTGCTGGACCCTGTCACGTTGAATCGTCCTCGCGTATCCAGTATGTAATACAAAGACATGCTACGAATACGAGTCTTACACGGACCCAATCTCAATCTCCTCGGGACGAGGGAGAAGTCCATATACGGCACCCTGTCCCTCGACGCCATAGACTCAGCCATCATGAAGTTAGCGGAGGAGTTGGCCGTGGAGGTAGATCTGCGCCAATCGAATAGCGAGGGTGAACTCGTCAACTGGATTCAAGAGGCTGGGACTGGATACGAGGGGATCATCATCAACCCTGCTGCCTATACGCACACCAGCATCGCTATCCTGGATGCCATTGCGGCGGTCGGTCTGCCGACCGTTGAAGTGCATCTGTCCAATATTTATCAGCGCGAAGAGTTTCGCCATCAGTCCTACATCGCAGGAGTCGCAATCGGACAAATTTCAGGATTAGGTCCAACCGGGTATCTTCTCGCACTCCGTGGGCTGCACGACTATCTGACCACCTCACGACGTCAGAAGAAGATTTCTGCCCCGGCGCCATCGAGACGGACCGCAAAAGGAACAAGGTAATTGCAGCGCCGGTCCAACGACCAGCGTACAGTTTGAAGGGAGTATCGAGTGATTTCCACAACCGATTTTCGCGGTGGCGTGCGCCTCATGGTGGACAACCAGCCCTTTTATATCGTTGAGTTTCAGCATGTAAAGCCCGGCAAAGGCGGAGCCTTCGTACGCACCAAGCTCAAGAGCTATCTTTCCGGTAATGTCCTGGATCGTACCTTCCGATCCGGTGAACGGTTCGAGGAGCCAGATCTCGAAGAACGGACGATGCAATTCCTCTATGCAACCGACGATGCCTATACCTTTATGGACACGGAGACCTTTGAGCAACTGACGTTCGAAAAGGGCAAGCTCGGCGGAAATGCGGACCTCTTGAAAGAAGACATGACGGTGAAAATCCTCGTGTATGAGCATCGCCCAATCGACGTCGAGTTGCCCAACTTCATCGAACTGAAAGTCAGCGATACCGAGCCAGGTTTTCGTGGCGACACCGCCACGGGCGGCACCAAGCTTGCGACGCTTGAAACTGGCGCCACCATCAAGGTTCCGCTCTATTTGGAAACAGGGACGGTCATTAGGATCGATACCCGCACACGAGAATATGTGGAGCGTGTTCGGTGAGCAAACGGGCCTCCAGCAAGTCGAAGAAGGGCAGGGGACCGATCATCCTCCCGCAGGCCTTTTCCGCAACCCAAAGCGGGCAGGGGACGCCCTTGCTGTCTGGACTACAGACCAAGCAGGTCCAAGAACTGATCGATCTGCTCAAGAAGAACAACCTGACAGAAATGGAACTGGAGTGGGAAGGCCTCAGAATCCGCGTGCGGCACGAAACCGGGCCGAGAACGATTACGGCTGCGGTTTCTGAGCAAGGGACGGCCATCTCAACCTCCACCGCGCAACTGCCTGCCGCAACAGGCACAAAGACCGAAGATATATCAGGCATGATCACCATCGCGTCCCCGATCGTCGGGACGTTCTACCGGTCCCCCTCGCCGGACGCCGACCCCTATGTCGACGAAGGCGATTATGTGAAAAAGGGACAGGTCCTGTGCATTGTCGAAGCGATGAAGTTGATGAACGAAATCGAATCGGAGGTGAATGGTCGGGTCATGAAAATTCTGGCCGAAAGCACCAAGCCGGTAGAATATGGCCAAGCGCTCTTCCTCGTCGATCCGACAGCCACAGCATAATCCTCTTCCCTCGACCCACATCGGAGCATTTGCGTGTTCAAGAAAGTATTGATAGCCAATCGCGGTGAGATCGCGCTCCGCGTCATTCGGGCCTGTAAGGAACTCGGCATTAAGACCGTGGCGATCTTTTCCGAGGCCGATGCAGCAAGCCTTCATGTGCGCGCAGCCGACGAGAAGATCTGCGTCGGGCCTCCCGACGCGGCTCTCAGCTACAGAAATATTCCCAACGTCCTGAGCGCGGCGGAGATCACCGGGGCGGACGCCATCCATCCGGGCTACGGATTCCTCTCCGAGAACGCCCACTTCGCTGAAGTGTGCGAGTCCATCGGCGTCAAATTTATCGGTCCTACGTCCGAACATATCGCCCTCTTGGGCGACAAAGCCAAAGCGCGAGAAATCGTCGCCCGCCGAGGCTTACCCGTCACGCCAGGCAGCCCAGGTGAGCTGAAGAGCGAACAAGCAGCCCTCGATGCCGCAGCCAAGGTCGGCTATCCCGTCATCATCAAAGCCTCAGCCGGTGGGGGGGGACGCGGCATGCGCGTCGTCAACAAAGCTGAAGACCTCGCTCGCGCATTTCAAGCCGCACAAGCGGAGGCGAAGACCACGTTCGGCAACGATGCCGTCTATCTTGAACGATATTTTCTCGAACCCCGCCATATCGAAGTGCAGATCGTCGCCGACCATCGTGGGCATGTCGTGCATCTCGGCGAGCGCGACTGCTCGATCCAGCGCCGTCATCAGAAGCTGCTCGAAGAGACGCCGTCACCCGCCGTCGATGAAAAACTCCGTCGGGAAATCTGCCGCGTTGCCGTGGAAGCCGTCAAAGCCGTGCATTACCGGAATGTCGGTACCGTCGAGTTCCTGCTCGACAAGGACCGCAACTTCTTCTTCATGGAAGTGAACACCCGCATCCAGGTGGAGCACGCCATCACCGAAATGGTGACCGGCATCGATCTCATCAAGGAACAAATCAGGCTCGCCGACGGGCAGTCCCTCTCGTTCAAACAGCAAGACATCAAGCTCAGCGGACACAGCCTCGAATGCCGCATCAACGCCGAGGACCCGGAAAAGTTTACCCCCTGTCCAGGTATGATCACCAAATACAGCGCGCCAGGCGGATTCGGTGTGCGTGTCGACTCGGCGATGGAATCGAACATGACGGTCGTTCCGTTCTACGATTCCATGATCGCCAAGATCATCACCCATGGCCGGGACCGGCAGGAATCTATCGCCCGCATGCGCCGTGCTCTCGACGAATTCGTGATTGAAGGCATCAAGACGACCATTCCACTGCACAAACGCATCCTCAGCGATCCCGACTTCCAAAAGGGTCACGTTTCGACCATCTTCCTTGAACGCTTCCTCGCGAATTAGCGCTGCTCCTGACGCCGTCAGATAACCATGCACGAAGCCGCATGCGCCCCTCTCCTGGCTGGACAGCCGCTGAGTGATTGTTACATGTGAAATTGTTTGCAGCACCCCACATCGAGATGCTTAATTCAAGTGAGCACTCAGTGCAGAAGCACGAATGAACCATCGATGGTGGTCGAAAAGAAAAATCAATTCGTCAAGCCACAAAATATGGGGGCGCAATTGGGCAGGACACAATGCCTACTTCTTAGGCAAACCGCTGCGAGGTCTATCAGCGTAGGTCATTTTCATCAAGACAACCCTCTCATCCACAGAGTTACCCACAGAAGCTGTGGAGCAGAACCTCTACAAAAAAAAGAGAGAGCCGATAGAGACAGGCAAGACGGGCAGGTTTGGTTCAGCTAGATAATCTGGGTTTTTCTCTATCTAAATGATTTGATTGATTCAAACACACGAGACACACTCAATAACGGTCGTCTTCTGCTTGGGAATGTGCTGAGTCTCCCGTGAGAGGGGAGTGACTTATGCTACTTCGATGTTTTTTCAGATCCCTTCTCCGTGATTTTCTTGACCGCATTTCCAATCGCAGAGCCGATCTTCGGAATCTCTTTCTCGACATTGTTGGCCGCGCTCTTCAGCCCTCGTCCAAGATCGTCTACCGTGAGGCCTTTGCCGTCCCCTGTCTTACGATTGTCGGAAGAGGCCGATGAGGCTGCTGACTGTGCGAGCCCAACGACCAATAAGGCCACGACGATGATGACCGTTCTATGCATAAGACACCTCACTGTTGAAGAAACTATACCACGAAGATGCGCAAACGTTGTCATTTTAGAAGCAAAGACAGCATGCCTCACCCTTCACATCCCCTGAAAGGCGGCGTGCTTTCTCGCGCGGGAAAGGGTATTCTTCCGCGGCCATTAGCCCAGATTATTCATGAATAGTCCAGGCTAGAGACCCCTATGCAGGCCACACCACGCTTAATCCCGCTGCCGCTCTACACACAAGTGCTCATCGCCGTGGCCTGTGGCGCTCTGCTGGGAGTGTTCTTTGGCCAAGAGCCGTATCTGGGCGGCCTGCGCAACGAACATCTGGGCTGGCTCGGCCTGCTGCTCGTCACGCTGCTCAAGACCCTCGCCATCCCGCTCATCTTCTTTGCGATCCTCGATGCGCTCATCCACACCAGCCTTCCGCTCCGTCAGGGGACCAAGCTGCTCCTCATCTGCCTCATCAACGTCTCCGTAGCCATGACGATCGGCCTCGTGATTATGAATACCTGGCAGCCGGGTCTCGCCTGGTTGGGCCACGTCGACGAATTGCTGAATGTCGTGCCAAGTCCCAAGCCATCGGCTGGCGCCTCCGCCACAGTGCAGACCGGGACGCAGAGTCCGATCGAATACCTCGCATCCTATATTCCCCGCACCATCATGGCTCCGTTTTCAACCGGCAACATCATTGGAGTTGTCTTCCTCGCTCTCTGCATCGGCGCCACACTTCGCCGCCTACATGCCAATACCGCGAATGGTCGTGGAGTCATTCACACCCTCGTGCGATTCATTGAACACGGCTATTACTGGCTCGTGCAGATCCTCGGATGGATCATCCTCGCGGTACCGCTCGCCGTATTTGGCGTCGTCGCGCAGGTCGTCGGCAAAGCGGGCATCGGCGTCTTCGCCGTCCTCTGGATCTTCCTGGTCACCATGCTCGTCGGACTCGCCATCCACGGGCTTGGCTACTACCCACTCGTCGCCTGGCTGATAGGGAAGAAGTCGCCGAAGGTCTATATCGGGCAGGGGGCCGACGCGATCATGACCGCCGTGTCGTGCAACAGCAGTCTCGCCGCCGTGCCCGTCACCCTCCGATGTCTCGACCGCATGCAGGTCTCGCCTCAATCGGCGCGCCTCGCCGCCTGTGTCGGCACCAATCTCAACAACGACGGCATCACCCTCTATGAAGCGATGGCCGCGCTCTTTCTCGCCCAAGCGCTGGGCTTCGACCTGCCGATGGGC
>JBDSDL010000091.1:0-25797 GCA_039920585.1 Nitrospiraceae bacterium
CCGTGCCCTTATCAATGAACTTCCATTGGATCAACTCACGCAAGACAGCTTGCATTTCCGCAGTACGGTTGGGATCGAAATGACCAGAGAGTACATCGTACGGTTGAGGGCCATGTTCTTTTAGATAGGCCAATACTTCCCTTTGACACTCACGGCTCCGGTTAAACGTCTGATCCGGTTTCTGGGGCTCGATTCGTGGCATGACCCAGGTTGTCCTCTCACGTTATGGGCAAGGCAGTTGGATTTTGTCCCGAGCTTCACTCAACTCCTTCACCGAGTATACCATTGAGCCCATGTAGACGTGCTCCTCTTGCTCCAATTAGGGAAAAGAAAATGGGACAGGCTACTTTCCCAAGAACAGATAAACGGGGCATTCTGAATTTCTAACGTGAAACTACTCGATAATCATTTCACGGCGCGTGGCGGTCCTAGTTCTCTCCTCACTCCCCTCACCGCTCATCTTCTTCGCACAGCGATAGACTAGGCCGGCCTGGAAAAGTAGAATATCTCGCTCTCTTCATATATATATGAATCGCACGGCGCCGAGATGGGAAGCCAACCTGTCGCCAGTGCAGACATCCCACACGTCGCAGTTTTCGTGATCGAAGGAGAGGGATACCCCCATGAATCCAAACAAAACACTTTGGGAAAAAGGCGATTTTACCCGCATTGCGGCGAGCATGAGAGAGAGCGGAGAGGCCCTGGTCAAGGGACTCGGAATCACACATGGGCTCAAAGTGTTGGATCTCGGATGCGGCGATGGGACGACGGCATTGCCAGAGGCGAGACTCGGAGCGGATGTGGTGGGCGTCGATATCGCGAGGAACCTGGTGGAGGCTGGAAACAAACGTGCACAGGAGCAGGGCCTCGCAAACTGCAGGTTTCAAGAAGGCGATGCGTGCAATTTGCACGAGTTAACGGATCATATATTCGACCTTGTCGTGAGCATTTTTGGGGCCATGTTCGCGCCAAAACCGTTTGATGTGGCCAAGGAGATGGTACGCGTGACCCGGCCCGGGGGCCGGATCATTATGGGAAACTGGATTCCCAATGATCCGACATTGGTCGCACAAATCTTAAAAATCAGCTCCTCGTACTCGCCGCCACCGCCGGAAGGCTTCGTGAGTCCGATGACGTGGGGGATCGAGAGCAACGTGATCGAGCGATTTGCCGGCGCGGGGGTTCCAAAAGAGAAGATCTCTTTCGTCAAAGATACGTTTCGCTTCAACTATCCTGGTGCGCCATCCGAACTGCTTGGTGCATTCAGAACATACTATGGGCCAACCATGAATGCCTTCGAAGCGGCAGAAAAGAACGGTCGAGCCGGCAATCTACAGAAGGAGCTGGAAGTTCTGTTCACCAGCCAAAACACAAGCCCAAGCAAGGATGCCACGTCCATTCCCGCAACCTTCTTGCGCGTAACTGTTTGCGTGTAGTTTTCCGGAACCTTCCACTCTCTTCTTTCCCACCCCCGTATTGCTCTAGCGAAGCCTGGGACCGCACCGCGTTCGGAACATCGAGGTCGAAGGGTCAAATCCGACTACTTGCCTATGGGCGCAGCTGGGGAGCATACTTATTTCATCTATGTACAAGGCAAAGGCATACTCCGCTGCCAGTGCGACATCATCGCTTACCTCCACCACGATCGCGCGCCGCGATCCTGCTGAACACGATGTACAACTCGACGTCCTTTTCTGCGGTATCTGCCACTCGGATCTCCACCAGGTCCGCAACGAGTGGAGTGGTGTCATGCCCACGGTCTATCCTTGTGTCCCAGGCCATGAAATCGTCGGACGTGTCACCAAAGTCGGCTCCGCAGTCAGAACGTTCAAGCCCGGCGACCTCGCCGCGGTCGGCTGCATGGTCGACTCCGACAGGACCTGCTCCGAATGCCATGCAGGCCTTGAGCAGTTCTGCCGGAACGTCACTCTCACGTACAACTTTCCTGACAAGCACCTCGGAGGCGTCACGTATGGTGGCTACTCGGATAGCGTGGTTGTCGACGAACGCTTTGTTCTGCGCGTTCCTTCCAACCTCGATCTTGCCGGAACCGCGCCTCTCCTCTGCGCCGGGATCACAACCTACTCACCTCTGCGCCATTGGGGTGTCACCAAGGGCAAGAAGGTTGGCGTGGTCGGTCTCGGAGGCCTGGGCCACATGGCCGTGAAGTTTGCTCATGCACTCGGTGCCCACGTTGTTGTCTTCACCACTTCACCCAACAAGCAGGAAGACGCGCTCCGCCTTGGGGCTGACGAAGTCGTCGTCTCCCGTCATGCCGATGAGATGAAGAAGCACGCCGGTAGCTTCGACTTCATCCTCGACGCGGTCTCCGCCGATCACGACATCAACGCCTACATCGAACTCCTCCGCCGTGATGGCAATATCACCCTTGTTGGTGCGCCGGAAAAACCTCTCGCCGTCTCTGCATTTAGTCTGATTATGGCTCGACGCAGTCTCTCCGGCTCCCCGATCGGTGGAATCGCAGAAACCCAGGAAATGCTGGATTTCTGCGGAAAACACAATATCACCGCGGATGTTGAAGTGATCCCCATGCAGAAGGTCAACGAGGCCTACGACAGACTACTCAAGTCCGATGTGAAGTACCGCTTCTCAATCGATATGGCTTCTCTGAAGTCCGGGTATAAGGACTAAGACAAGAAGAATCATTTCGCGGCGCGTGCAGGGGTCTGGTTCATCTGGTTGGTTTGGGAAAAATAAAAAGGGACAGGCCACTTTTCTACCAGCGTTCGTGGCCTGTCCCCTTATCTTTCCCTATGAAATATTGTAGGCCCTGTAAGGGCTGATCTATTGAGGCTTTATTCCGCATCCCTTGTGGGCGCAGGAGCAGGGAACGCTGGATTTCTCCTCTCGGCAATTGGACGAACAAAATTCCTTCCCCGGCTCTGCCTGACAGGTGCAGCGCGGGTTCGCACAAGACTTTTCGGGCATGATGTGCCTCCTTCTTCGATTGAGATCCTTGCGAGGACAGCGAGACAGGCAAGCCCTCTTCTGTCTACCGGGAGGCAACTCGATATCGCCGAGTTGGCGCCTGCGAGTCCTTCTCCCCATCAACGCTCTATTTAACCGCTCTGCGCACCGAGGTGTTTTTTGAGAGTCGGAGAATCCTTGATAGCTGGATTCGCAGGTGCCAGTGCTACGGCCTGCTTGAAGGCGGCGGTCGCCTCATCGTGCTTTCCCATCTTGTCGAAGCTGAGGCCCAAGTTATACTGGGCTTCCGCTGACTTCGGATCGGACTTAATTGCTTTCTGAAACCGATCGGTCGCAACATCCATGTGACCCTGCTTATATTGGCTCACCCCTTCATCATTGTCTGCTTTACCAGGCGACCCGACCGCAGACATAAGAGCCTCGTCAGACACGGGGGCAGTCGCAGCCGTGTCAGTCTTTGCCGCGGGCGCAAAAGGCTTCTCAGAATCACAAGACACGACGGTGACGGCAAGACCCGCAAGAATGACACTCAGTGCCAGAGATACCTGTTTCACAGTACACCTCCCATTAGACATGGATGAATTTCACGGTACATAGTGGCTGAATCTGGCAGGTCTCGTCTGAGCAATACTGCTCACTCGCCCGGTGAGATTAAGTTCATGCTGAACGGACGAGTCGGATCGGAAAAGAAAAGAGGACAGGCTACTTTTCCGGGAGCAGAAAATAGTTAGGCCGGACAAACTTGCAATGGAGTCTACACATGACCACAAAGAAAAATGTTTTCATCAGTTTCGACTACGAGCATGACGGGGATGCAAAGATCTTGCTTGCCGAACAAGCAAGACTACCTGACAGTCCGTTCGAAATTACCGATGCTTCAGAGAGAGCGCCTCTAACCGGTGACTGGAGGGACAAGGTCCGGAGCCGAATGGCTAACATCGACGTAGTCATAGTCATTTGTGGCGAACACGCATTTCTAGCAAAAGGCGTAGCTGAGGAATTGACGATTGCTCAAGAGAAAAACACGCCCTATTTCCTCTTGACGGCTTACGCAAACAGGACTTGCACAAGGCCAACATCAGCACTGCCGTCAGACAAGGTCTACGAGTGGACCTGGGACAATCTGAAGACGCTGATCGGGGGATGGAGATAACGAACTAAACGCTATTCGATTCTGTGGCGCAACCTGGCTGTCCTATCGACATGGACTTTAGACGCTTTTTTGTTCTACCCTCAAGCAAACGAGGTTTCTTCGTAGATCCGTCGACTCTCTAACCAAGGAGGCGCTCATGCTCTCAAGTACCAAAGTCGTCAGTGTCCTGTCGTGTGGGGTGTTGCTGTGCCTCGGACTGTCCCAAGCGGTGCATGCCGCCGATGAGGAGGGATCGAGCCGCCTCGAACAGGCCAAGGTGATCAAGGGGAATCTGGTAAGCATCGATTACGGGGACTATATCATCAAGGAGAAGGATGGCAAGGAAGTCCGTGTGCATACAGATAAGAAGACCCAGGTCATGGGACAAATCAAGAAGGGCGATCGTGTTGAGGCAAAGGTGGACGCTACGGATAGCGCGCTGTTGATTCGATCACTCCCCTGAGCAGGAAAGAAACAAGAAAAGGGGTCGGGGTGAGCTGGCCCGGGTTTGACGGACACCTCAAAAAGGGGGACAAGAGATCCCGGGAGGTGTTCGATGGCGCAGCGCGTAGAGGAATCCGATTGATCTACCTTCTTATCGTCTTCTTGGTCCGATGACCGGAGCAGGCACCGCTACGACTGCTTGACTGAGAGGTCTCTGGGCGCATAGCATCACAGTCAAGACGTTTCAGCCACGCCGACTGTCTCATCTCTCGCGCATCGTTGCCCTTCCCAACGCGAGCGATTCTTCAGTTTCCGCCGCTCCAACGCCGACATGACACTCTGCATAATTCTCCGAAAGCATCACATCGCGGTAAGGAGGGATCCCTATGTCAACGACGAGGCCCATTTCAGACCGCATCCTCGAACTACTCCAAGGCTCTCAGGATTGCGAGTTTGAATCCTTGGTGGCACGCTCTCCGGAGTTCACCTCTAGCGAGATCGACCAAGAGATCTCGCGTTTAAGCCGAGCGGGCAAGGTGAAAATTATAAGAGGTGTGGGAACTTACACCATAAGACAAACACAAGCTACGGTTGTCAGCTAAGCGCCGGGAATGAATAGGGCCAGACCCAGAAGATGGGTCCAGGTCTTGTTAATCACACATTTTGAGGCGCGTGGCGAGGAGCTGGTTCATCTGGTTGATCTAGTCTGTCTGGTTTCTTTGGTGTGTCAGGTTCAACCAAACACACGAGACAGACCGAATAGACCAGACAGACCGAACAGACCAGCTATACTGCCTCTGAGTCCCCCCACCTCACACACCACTCCCACATCATTTCCAGAGTAGTGGATACATCCACCATTTTGCAGTAGACTTGCCCGCACCAGATTACCGAGACTGCCTATGATCTCCACAATCCGCTTGATTCAGTCAAACGCTACCATCCTGCTCTCCGCACGGATAGGTCGAGCAAACGGCAGGGTGGAGGGGGATGGACTGAATTAGCCAATGGAGGACAGTGCATGGATCCAATCAAGTCGTTCATGGTTCCGAGTGAGAAGTTTATTACGGTTGAGCGGGATACGGATGTGCAGACGGCGGCACGGATTATGCGCGATCGCCGCATCAACAGCCTGCTTGTGACGCATGGAAAGGAAATTATCGGCATCCTTACGGATACCGATATGGTCCGCCGCGTGGTCGCGGTTGGAGTCGATACCCTCACGGCAACGGCTGAAAATATTATGTCGGCTCCGATCGTGACGATCGAAGGGGATAAGACCGTATTAGATGCCAGCGATCTGATGGCCCATACGCATATCCGACATCTCGGCGTGACGCAGGGTGGAAAATTGGTCGGCTTGCTTTCTGTGCGCGACATCCTGGTGTTCTTGACGAATCTCCGAAAGAAGTAATCCGATGGCCTGTCTCGTCTTACTCGTTCGACGAACGAGTAAGACCCACCAACCCCTCGCACTCGATCGACTGCCTCTGAATTCCCCCCTCACCTCGCACAACGGTCAGTTCCCTTCAGAAGTAATGAATACGTCACCGACTTTTCAGGAGACTCGCACGTCATAGTTTGCTGAGGTTGCCTGGCCTATCAACGGCTAACAGAAGCACCCCCCACTGGTGATCTTCGCGCGGCACGAGAGTTCTTGCTGGCTCGCATTCATAACGAAGTGTCTACCGTGCTCATCGCACATGAGGGCAGCGTGGGGTGCGGATCGCCTCTCACTGTCTCCCTCCGGCACACAGCGAAAGACCCAGAAATCTGGCTGCATTCTTTCGGGTAAAGGCGTATTCTTCGATGCAACCAAAACCTGATACAGCGAATCGACCATTGGGTGGAGACTGGTCATGACGCAACCGGACCTCATTCGGATATTCGACTCACAGGGCGAGGACTACAAACAGGCTTTCCAGCTCTTTCTCAATCACACTGACCAGAAACGGAACGCGAAGCGGGTATTGCAGAAACTTGTGGACGGCTTGCCCGTGCGAAAAGTCTTCATCGACGCCGGTGCCGGCAGCGGCGAAGTCACCTGCGCCTTCGCCGAGGCCTTCGACCACACCATCGCGATTGAACCGAATGCATACCTCTTGACCCAGCTCCAGCGCACAATCCCGAAAGCCGAGACCATTGGTACGTCAATTTTATCCGCCAATCCAGAAACCCAGGGTGATTTTGTTCTCTGTTCCCATACCCTCTATTACATTCCAGCTAAAGAATGGCTCGCGCATCTTGAACGACTCGTTTCTTGGATGTCGCCCACCGGCCTCACCGTCGTTGTGCTCCAGAATCGCAACACCTCCTGCATGACCATGTTGGAACATTTCTTCGGCCACCGGTTCGACCTTGGCGGTCTGGCCGATGCCTTCCGTGTAGCAAACGGCGACTGCTATGAGATCACCACGACTCCCGACCCTGCCCATGTAGAAACCTCAGAACGCGCCGCAGCCTACACCGTCGCTGAATTCATGCTGAATCTCCTGCCGATCAAGCAGCCTCCAGCCCGGCGCGACGTGGAGGCGTATATTTCACAACATTTTGTCGCACCTGATGGCGGCTATCGCCTCTCTGTCCATCAGGACTTTCTCCAAATTCGGGCGCGCCGGTAAAGGAAACAGTGGCGCACATTTCGCAGTGCGAGGCGGGGTCTGAGGGCAGCGGACGAAACAACGGGGTCGGGAATATTTTCTGATTGCTCAGCCTGAAAGCCTGTCCTAATACCCTACTTCGCACCTATCCGCTTCTTGCGCCTCACCCATAACGTTTCACAACGAACCTCTCATGCCGGATTCGGCGCCACAAACACAAGGACTTTGAGACGCTGGCCTGTGTGATTCTTCACGCCATGCTCTTCCCCTGCCGGCGCCATGGTCCCTTGTCCAGGACCGAGCACCTGTTTCTCTGAACCGACCTGAAACGTGCCTTGTCCCTCAAGCACGAGATAGACCTTATCCTGCTCGCCATGGATATGGCCCTTCTGTTCCTGCCCTGGTTCGAAGCAGTAGATGTCGCAAAAGAATCGTGGCGTCTGAAACAGATTATTCTTCTTCATCTTCTCACTGCTAAACTGCTGACAGTCCAAGAGGTTTACCACATTCATTTCCAGCTCCTTCAGGAAGGTTGCGGATGCGTTCGACGTCGCTCCAGCTTCGCCATAATGGAATCGACCGAGATTACATGATGCGAGAGCCCCAAGTCCTTGGCCGGAAGCCCCATTGCCAAACCCAGTAACTGCGGCACATGCAAGATCGGCAAATGAAGCTCTCGGTTCACCGCGCGACCAGCCCGTTCCTGATAAATGTCCAGACTCATGTGACAGAGAGGACAGGGCGTGACCATAAAGTCGGCTCCCTGCTCCTTGGCCTCGTTCATGTGCATCCCTGACATGGCCACGGCAATGGCTTCTTTTTCGAGAATGATGGGAAACCCACAGCACTTGGTTCTCCCGGCATAGGCGACCGGCTCGCCACCGACGGCCTTGATGACACGCTCAAGGGATTGAGGATTCTCAGGATCGTCGAACCCCAGATCCCACGACGGACGCAGGATGTAGCATCCGTAAAACGGGGCGATATGAAAATCCCGCATCGGTACGGAGGTCAGCGCGGCCAAGCGAGCCAGCCCGATGTCTCGTACCACGATCCACAACAGATGTTTGACTTGGACATGACCGTGATAACCCAGTCCTTCCGGCGCAAGGAGAGCGTTGATGCGATCCAAGAGTCCTGGCTCTGTCTTCAACCGCCGATTGGCTGCGCTCATCACCCCTTGGCAGGTGCCGCAGATCGTCATGACGTCCAGTCCAAGCGCCTCCGCCTGCGCAAAGGTTCTGGCATTCAACGCCAACGCCATATCGGGGTGCGCTTCCGTCACGACCCCGGCGCCGCAACAGGCCGCTGCAGCGAGTTCGATAACCTCGATCCCCAATCGGCCGATGATCGCCCTCGTCGATTGATAGAGTTCCGGCGTCGCTCCTTGGGCCGCACAACCGGGATAGAGGGCATATTTCATCGATCGACCGTCATGGGAGATGCGACAGGGTGCGGTTGAGAGAAGCCCGAAGATCGTCCATCGCAGCTGCCGTTTTGGACTTCACCTGCTCCCAGGAAGAAGCCGTTGCGGAATGAATCTCCTGCGCTTTTTTATTGGCCAGATCCTTTTTCTTTTCTAATTCCACGATCGCCTTCTGGATATCTGTTCGTGCTTCCGCTGATGCATGCTTGACCTGTCCACGGAGCTGCGTGATGCGCACTTGCATCTCATCCAGCTCTGTCTGAACCTTTCGCTGAAACGCATCTTTCTGCTGAATGGTATAGTCCTTAGTCGCCGTCACCGCCTCCTGGGTTTCCCGGACGACTGTATTTCCCGTCACCGGCTTATCCGATGCTTCAGCCGCTACGGCAACGAGTATGGTGAGCAACCCTATTCCCACGATCCCCCACAACCTTCCGACATAATTCTTCATAGCAACCGCCTCCCTCCTACCGACGCATGCCTACCATTCGAAGTATAACTTCCGCCTTTCGGAAAGTCATCGTACATGGACCGTGAAGTGCGGGACAGGCAGGACATGCGGGACGGGCCAACCGAAGAGGACGGATTTTTCAACATCCATTCGAATGGATCATGGCGAACGGAAAATCCCCTGCAGCGATTCCAGCATCCAAAAGTCCCTTTCGGTACGCTGCGGGTCTGGACGACGTGAGAATGCCGCTTGTTGGAAGGTGTCCCCTGGGCAAAGAGGCGGTCATGGAAAACTCAGGGCAGGTGACTGCGGTAACTACTGAGATTGGTCTGCTGAGAACAGAGTTGTTTCAGTTTCCTGCTACGTGCCGGCTTCTTTTTGCTGTTGCACTCGTTGATAGGGTTCCAGCTCAAGCTGCTTCACGAAGTCATGAAGGTGAGCCCATTCTGTCGGAACAATCACCTCAAACTCAAGTCCGAACTCCCCCCCTCGGCTCCACCGGACAATCGCTGCCTGAATGTGAATGAGGGGTTCGCCCTCTGTCGCCTTGATCCGAACATCCAGAGAGGATCCTGGCTGAACATCGATGGAGCTTTCGATACGACAACCCCTGGTGGAGAGATCGACAATGTTGCCCTCTCCGCCGACCAAGCCGGTGGAAGAAAACGAACTACAAAACTTGACGGGAAACCGGAAATTCTTTCGTTGTTCCATCATCTCGCCTTGCTGAATGGAAGACTCCTACCCCTTTATATTCCCTATCGGACGTAATTCCGCCACCTTTTTTGTAATTCCTGCACGATCGACCGATTCGACAACCTCAGAGATATTTTTGTAGGCCAGGCCGGCTTCCTCTGCAAGGCCCGACATCGACACCGCCTTGACCAAAATTCCGCGCTGTTTCATCTGCTGTTGCAGCTCCGCGCCGCGGATCGTTCTCTTCGCTTGCGCTCGGGACATCGTTCTCCCTGCCCCATGCATCGTCGACCCAAATGTGTCGCGCACCGCTCGATCTGTCCCTACCAACAAGTATGAGCCTGTCTCCATCGAACCGCCACAGATGACCGGCTGGCCTGTCTGTCGAAACACCTCGGACAATTCAGGACTCCCAGGCCCAAATGCTCTGGTCGCTCCTTTGCGATGCACCACCAGATCCCCTTCCGGATACCGTTCGACCTTGGCGATGTTATGAGCTACGTCGTACACAAACTCCATCCCCAGTGCCTCGGCGGACCGACCGAAAACGGTCGCGAAGGCCTCACGAATCTGATGCGTAATGACTTGGCGATTCGCAAAGGCCGTATTCGCGGCACAGTTCATAGCGGAAAAATACTCCTGCCCATCGGGAGATCGAAACGGCGCACAGGCCAATTGCTGATCCTTCACGGTGATGCCGTAGCGGCGCATGGATTTTTCAAATACTTTCAGGTAGTCGCTTGCCACCTGATGGCCGAACCCGCGCGAACCGCAATGAACCATCACGACAATCTGCTCGTTTCCGGTGATGCCGAGCGCCGCCGCGGTGACCGGAGCGAATATCCGCTCGTTCGAGACTACCTGGACTTCGAGATAGTGATTGCCCGACCCCAAAGTCCCCAGCTGATTGATGCCTCGTTTGATCGCGTGATCAGTCACGCTCGACGGATCGGCGCCTTCGATACAGCCGCCTTCTTCCATGCGCGTGAGATCCCGATGCCAGCCATATCCCCGCTCCACACACCACTTGGCCCCATGAGTCATCACACGACGAAATTCCTCTCCCGAGAGCCGAACGAACCCGCTCGCTCCGACGCCCGCCGGCACCTTCCGAAAGAGTTCAGTCATGAGCCGCTCCAAGCGAGGCTGCACATCCGCCAGCGTCAAATCTGTTCGAATCAGCCGCATCCCGCAGTTGATATCGTAGCCCACACCGCCGGGAGAAATGACACCGTCCCGCACGTCGAACGCCGCGACACCTCCGATCGGAAATCCATAGCCCCAATGCCCATCCGGCATACAGAGCGCATACTGGCGGATGCCTGGCAGGCAGGCGACATTGGTGACCTGATCGAAGACCCCGGAGTCCATGGCCTGAAGGATCCCTTTCGTAGCATAAATCCTGGCGGGCACCAGCATGCCGGGTTTTTCAGAGATGGGGATTTCCCAAATCTCGTCCGTAATCCGATTGACCATCATGTCGGTGTGGAGATTCATGTCAGGGATGGCTTGTCTGGTTCATTTGGTCTATTTAGTTTATTTGGTTTGTCTCGTGTGTGACGCAGCACTCAGTACCCAGCACTTTTCTCATACGTCGAGCACCACGAGTACCTTCCAGCCACTGCCTGTCTGTTTGAGATCATAGAGATGTTTCGTGACGCCTTTCACATCGGCATGGAGTTCTTGCGTCTGATGATCCACCGGGGCGCCGATCAGACGTGCGTGCAACAGCCAGACGTCCCCCTCCCGCGTCAGAGCAAGTGGCGCCTCCCGAAAAACCACCCCAGCTGCGTCCTTCCAGTAGACCACCTCGGACAACCAATCGAACAACAATGTCGATAGGTCCACATCGCTCTGTTCAATCGCGCGCTCCCATCCTGCCGGCACCGTGGAAGGATTTGCCATGCTCTCTAGAATGGCCTGCGTCGCACCGCGAAAGACCTCCTCGACCGAATCCCCCTCGGCCTCGAAGGCGATATCGGCCAGGGCAATCTCTTCAAGAAATCGAAAAGTCCAGGCCATCGACGTCAGCCCGGCGACGTGGCACGCCGCACTCGCTCGATGAAGGCCTGGAGCTGGCTGAGCCCAGGAAGCGCAGGTCCGAAGGGATTGGGGATTTTCCCTCTGAAGAACATCTTCATGCCCAGAGGTAGAATGTGGAGCAAGCCTCGCGGTGTGAACCCGACGACTTTCAACGGCATGATGGCTTCGTTCAATCGCCCTTGCTGTTCAACCAGCTCGGTAAAGCCAAGGATGTGCCGCGCGCCGCCAGTCGTCGTCATGCCCTGTTCGAGTGAGGCTCGCCGCAACCTGACGATCGCCTCCATCGGTTTGACGTCTTTCGGACAGACCTCCACGCAGAAGTTGCAGCGTGTGCAGTCCCAAATCCCATGTTCGTCTTGGAGAGCCGAAAGTCTAGCCCTTGTCGATGAAAGAGATTCTCGTGGGTCGGAGAGGAAGCGATCGGCCTTCGCCAAAGCGGCCGGGCCAGCAAAGCCCTTCGAAACTTCATGCACAGTACAAGCCGCAACACAGGCGCCGCACATGATGCAGGCATCCACATTGTGAAACTGAGGATTGGCATGGCCTTGCGCCTGCATCTGAACAGGCACGCCCTCATCTGCAGGCCGAGCCCCTGACACCAGCCATGGATGTACGTCGCGAATCTTCTCCCAGAACGACGCCATGTCCACGACCAGGTCCTTGATCATCGGAAAATTGCGCAGCGGCGCGACCGCGATGTGCCCGTGCCGTTCAAGTTCTTTGCGGAGGGAAGTGCGGCAGGCCAGTTTCTCGCTGCCATTGATCGTCATCGCACAAGAGCCGCAAATCGCAGAGCGGCAGGAATAGCGAAGTGCCAAACTCCCGTCGCACTCTTGCTTGATGCGAATTAATGCATCAAGTACCGTCATCCCACGGCCGACATCGAGACGATACTCATCCTCGTGGGGAGCGCGATCGACTTCAGGGTTGAATCGTTGAATCGTGAAGGTCAGGCGCATGGGCGGCGTTCAGCCTTCAGCAGTCAGCCATCAGCGAGCTGAAAGCTGATCGCTGAGAGCTGATAGCTCATGTCAGTCTAACTCGAACGTCTTGGGAGAGTTCGTCAGATTGCGGCACCCGTCTTTCGTGACGAGCACCATGTCTTCGATGCGCACGGCGCCGAGGCCGGGGTAGTAGAGGCCAGGCTCGACCGTGACAACATGGCCTTCTTGGAGCCGTGATCCGGTGCGGCTGATGCGCGGCATTTCATGGATGTCGAGTCCGACCCCGTGGCCGGTGCCGTGAAAATAGCCCTGCATGCGTCCATTCACCAAGCCCGTCTGGAACCCGGCTTTCTCAAATCTGGTCAAGATCCCTTGATGAATCCTCTTTCCATCCGCTCCGTCTTTGACTTTCGTGATGGCCTCTTCTTGCGCATCCAAGACCGTTTGATAGAGCCGCTTCAGTTCGGGGCTCGGGGTCCCCCGCACCACGGTTCTAGACATGTCTGCGAAATACCGGTTGGTGGCAGACCGAGGAAACACGTCGAAGATAATGCTGCGGTGGGCCGGCAACGGCCCGCTGCCTTCGTTATGTGGATCGCAGGCCTGCTCTCCCCCGGCGACGATGGTATGCTGGGCGACACAATCGCACTCCATCAATGACACATTAATCAGCTTCTTCACTCTCTCCGATGTCAGCGGTATTCCATCGAACCACAGTTGATCCTTCTCGATCGAGGCCTGACGCAGCAGGTCGTGGGCAACCGCAACCGCCTGTTCAGTCGCGCGCTGAGCGGCTTCGATATAGCGGACTTCCTCGGCGGTCTTCACGACCCGTCCTTCATAGAACGGGTCTCGTTTTGGATACAGCTGATACCCCAAGGACTGAAACTTGAGGGCGTGGCCGAACGCAAAGTTTGCCGGGACGAGGATCTGCGTGATGCCGGCTTCTCTCAAGAGAATATGAACCACCTCGACTGTCCCTGGCTCGGCAATACCTTGTGTCTTTGCACGCCCTTCTATTTCAGAATACGAGAGCACCCGATCGACAGACGACTGACTTTTCGCGCGATCCATTTCTAGATCGCTCATCACCAGGATCCGCTCCCCTTTAATCTCCAAATAGATAAAGGGGTCCGGCGCAATAAACTTCGTGGCGTAATAAAGATTGGAGTCGGTCTCGCTGGCAGCGATGAACACAGTGGCACGTTGAGAGTGCGAAGTGGGTGACGCCATAGTGAATGCTGGTCGGAATCTAGCACGGGGGGGGAGGTCGGTCAAGGCGCGGAGGGAACCGGTTCAGGCGCGGGTATGCTGCCCTTGATGGTATCTTTCTCCTCATCGGGCGTCATCAGGTCGATCGGCAGCATGACCGTGTTCTTCAAAATGTCGAAGGCCAATTGCGCCAGGCCCGTCATGCCGGTCGCGAACGACTTCATCGGCAAGTACGTCACCTCCGGATCCTCGATTGATCCTTTGGCGGAGAACAACGCAGTGGCAAGACCTTTGCGATTGCCGGCAAAGAGCCGCCCAAAGAGTGGAATCGTTTTCAGGAATTGCGAATAGGACCCGAACGGGCTGACCGCCCAGACCATATCCATTTGATCCGTCGGCAGATCATAGTGGCCGGCAGCGGTAATCTTGACGATCGGGCTATCGATGATCAGATTCTCGGTCTCAAAGAGCCCGTTCCGCGCAAGAATCGTCGCCGAAATTTTGTTATAGGGCAATCCATCTTTCTCTAAATCCACCTTCCCTTGCAGCACCGCCGGAAGATTCAAAATGCTGATAATTTTCCAGATCGCCCGTTCCTCCGATTTGAAGATCCGTCCGTTTTCAAGCAGAATATCCACCTTGCCGTTCAACGTGGGATACAGCCCGTGTGGGTTCCTCCCATGTCCACGAATTGTCCCCGTCACACGAGCTTCCCCCGTAGCCATTCCCGCCTTCTTGCCTAAAAATTTCAGCACATCTTCCATCAACAAACCCGTCGCGCGAACCGAAAGCTCAGCGTCGGCCGGCTGGTTAGGCGGCAGCTGCACCACGATACGGCCGGCAACGTCTCCATTGCTCGTTTGACCGGACACACGATCCAGATCGAGCACACCGTCTTGAATCATAATCCTGGCGGAGAGACTCCCAAATTTGAGATGTTTGTAATGACCGCGCGCCATCGATGCGGTTGCCTGGACCTTGCTGGTGGCTGCGAGGGATTCCAGAAAATCTCGGATCGGGGACCGTTGTCCTTTCGGGATGAGAAGGTCGAGATCCATCTCATTGGACTCGATTTTGGCGGTAATCATAGGTTTCGCCGCCCAGTTGCGGATCGTCCCTTCCAGCGCGATGTCGCTATCGAGCAGGCGAAACGACAACCGCTTGATATCCGCGCCGTTCTTCACAAATTGGACCCGCAGATATAAATCCTGGATCGGCCCTTCGGTCCCCTTGGCATTCATCAAGCCGTTGGTCAATGCAAGCCACCCGGTATTCTTCCAGGCCTTCCAATCGAGACCCTTGCCCTTCATGTCGAGCGACAATTCGATATTCCCCGCCTCAAACCCTCCCTTCGCAATCCATTCCGGCACGCGAGACAACGACAGTGTCCCGGTAGAAAGCGCTGCATCGATGGAGAATTGTTCACCTAATTGGATCTTGCCTTTCACGGGCAATCGGATCGGCGGTACGACCAGTTCAATCCTCTTGATCAACACCCCGGATCCCTTAGGAGCCATGCCGGAAAACTCTACCGACGCCTGGGCGCCGATCGGTTTTTCAATCAGCCCGGGAAGCGTCACCTTTGAATCAGTCAGAACAACCTCTCCCCGCAATTGCGGGGAGAGGGTCGGCCCAGTTAAGACCACGGCGCCGTTGACCATGCCTTCAAAGATCCCGGCTGGAATAGCTTGCGAGGACAGCGCCTTGACCACATGCTCCGCATCGCCCTTGACCCGAACCAGGAAATCCTGAAACGCGCTGCCACTGCCCCCCGTGATGCCCCCGCTGACCTCCAAGCTCAGATCGCCCAGGCGTCCCGTCACCTGATCGAACATAGTCCCGCCTTCCGACAACACGAACCGGCCTTGCAGCGCCGTCAGCCGCTCAGGCAACAACGGATTGGTTAAACTGGCATGCTGAACAGTAATCTCTCCCCCGGCGAAAGTAACACCGCCCGGCTGATTGAGCGGACCGACCATCCGAAACGTGGGAGCGGCATGCCCTTCAACGTCACGTGAATCGGCTAAGAGACGCGACAGCTGTTCCGACTTGACAGTCTTCGCGAGAAACTGCAGCAGATCCGCCGCAGTCATTGTTCCGACAATGTCCATTTCAAGCCAAGGCCCCGCTTTCAAGAATGAGACGAGCGCCTTGCTCTCTTTCATATGAATCGTGCCATAGAGTCCGCTTAAATTCGACACCCTCAAACGACCGGCTTCGACCGACACCACCGCCGCCAAATCCTTGGCCGGCACACGACTCTCTCCGATCAGGGCTTGCCCCTGTTGCACGCGAAATTCTCCCGTCAACGACAACTGCGTTCCCTCTACCGACGATCCCGTGATGGTCACAGAGACAACTTCCACTATCCCATCGATCTCCCGGTCCTTCATCACCACCGGCAGCTGCGGATGCATCCATTCGACCGGTATTGTCTTGAGCAACTGGCTCATCTGGATCGGAGGCGCAGCAAAGGTCATCGCAAATGTGGGTTGAGGTGTCATCAGACCCGAGAAGCTTGCGTGACCTGCAAGATTCAGCTGCTCAAGATTCGCGGAGAGATCGGACAACACGACATCATAGCCCGCCACACCAGGCACGGCCCGAACGTGACTGCGCCCATTGACAGCGCCCTGCAATCGATCCAGCGCCGGGCGTGGTCCGAAAAAATCTGCGGCCTCCCTAATGTTGAGATTGGCCACTTCGAGTGTGCCATCGAATTGGAGGGTGACTGGCGAACTTGAAGAATCGTCGATCTCCAACGTCTGCCGCTGAGCGGTGCTAATTGCCCCGGCCAGGGAAATGGCAGAGGAGCCCGTGTCGCCTGCACGACCGGTAGAGACACGCAGATCCGCTTGTCCCCGCTCTGCTCGAACGATCAGCGAGGCCTCCACCGACTCGAACGTCATGGATCGTGTCCCGTCTTGACGTGCCTCGTCGATGATGAGCAACTTCCCGTTCACGAGCGTCGCTTCACTGATGCTAAAAATCCGGCCGATCGTCTGAACCGCGTCCTGATCGGCTTCTCCTCCCTGGACGACCTGATCGAGGATATTCCAGTGCCCGCTGCGATCGCGCCGAAGCACTAAGGTCGGTTCTTCTATGATCAGCCGTTTCACCACCACCTGCTTGCGCAGCAGCGGGAGAAAACGCAAAACCAAATCCAGCTTCTTGGCCGATAACAAGACGTCATCGGAATTCCGATCGTGAATCGCAACCTGCGTCAGTTCCAATCGGATGCGAGGGAATAGGACCAGCTTGATGCGGTGGACGTCGATCTTGCGTCCGATACTCTGCTCCAGCTGCTTGAGGAAAAAATCTTTGACGTAATCGTCCCCAGTCAAGTAGGTCGAGAACATGAGAAACGCGCCGCCGCCGATTAGCAGAATGACAATCAGGGCGACAGCAACACGAGTTCGGACCACTCCTACTCCCTGGGTCGGTCATCTTTGTCCACATTATCCATGAAGCTTCTCCTGCAAGCGCGGATACGCGGCTATGACGGGCAGTCTCGCTTCGCGTCTGCGCGCTCTCACGACGAACTTTCATGAATAATGCGGGCTTGGTGGGTAAACCGCATCATTTCTGCGAGTGAGTCATCTTACCGAATCACTCGCATGAAATCTACGAAGTCTGTGTCTTGATAGGGAATTCTCCGCTTCTCACATTCAACATTAAGCAGGATGAGAAAAGTGCCTGCGTACGCGCGACGGGCAGGATAAGAGCGGCTGGCAGGATGGCAAACTGGTTTGTTTGGTTTGTTTCGTTTAACCAAAAAACCACAAACAAGAGAAACCAAATAACATTCTTCTTGCGTTGGCAGACTTTTTCAGCGTCCTGCCAAAGACACGAGAGGACTAGGGACGGTTTTCGTTAGATCGATCACGAGTTCGTCAGTGGCGTTGGCCACCAATGTATCCCAGAAACTGTGCTGCTGTGTGACGGTTGCTTCAGCTGGATAAAAGTACAAGTTAAATCCTTTGGCGGCTGTCGGTCGCATGGGATAGCGGCGATCGTAGATCATCCCATAGGTCGGAATGCCGTAGAGAACCTGCCAGTTCCCCAAAATAAAATGCAACTCAGTGCCATGCATGTATAATCCACCCGTCGTGATGATGCGTTTGACGGACGTTTGCGGTTGGCTGAGATAAAACGTCACCCGTTCGTCCGGTCGGGCTGCGGCGAGGGCCGCTGCAATCTGCTGGGACAAGAGCGTGAGTTCCTCCGGGCGAAACGCCGGAACCAGCAGCGCCTCACCCTGCAGCTTTTTCTGTAACCAGATCCGATGTTCTTTCACCGAGATGCTGCCGAGGATGCGAGACACGTCCTCCGCACGCATGGCCTTCGGATGCGCATGCGCGCTGGGAGGCCACTCCGGCAGAACGGCATCGTCCTTCTCCAGTCGAACATAGTTCACCGGATCTTCGTAGACCGCACGATAGGGCACTATAGGAATGGCGCAACCGGACAGGAAGAGCAGTGCTGAGAGCTGAGTGCTGAGTGCTGAGTAGGAGATCAGTCTCGGCACCCACGATCTGTTGTGTTCTCTTGTTTTGTACTCAGCACTCATTGCTCAGCACTCAGCACTTTAGTTCGTGATCGTGACGGTCATCTCGACTCGTTCGAGGGGATTGTCACGGCCGTCACGCTTCATATTCACCACCTTGTCTGCCACGTCCATCCCGCTGACCACTTCGCCGAATGCCGTGTACTGCCAATCGAGAAAGTTCGCGTCCGCGACGCAAATAAAAAACTGCGAGCCGGCGCTGTCCGGGTCGTTCGAGCGCGCCATCGAGAGCACCCCACGCTTATGCGGCTTGCTGTTAAACTCGGCTTTGACCCGATGTCCAGGCCCCCCCATGCCGTGCGACGCACGGTCAGGATTCTTGCTGTTGGGATCGCCGCCCTGGATCATGAAACCGGGAATGACCCGATGAAATGTCGTGCCGTTATAGAAGCCTTCCTGGGCCAATTTCGTAAAATTCTTGGCATGCCCCGGCGCCACATCATGAAACAATCGCAACACAATCTCTCCCAACGGTGTCCCTTTGCTACTGACGGAAATGGTGGCTCGCGTATTCTCTGTCGGCTCTGACATCGTCCTCTACCCTTTCTTGGTTAGCGAAAATTGAAGGGCGCCGGAGCCTCCCCTCCCTCAAGACCCTGATTGATGGGATTCCACGTTCGTCCGTCGTCGTCGCTTCGAAATGCCCCGTCACTCGTACCGGTATAGAGCACTCCGGCGCCGGACTCGATCAACACTTGGATGGCCATACTCGTCAACCCCTTATTGAGCGGCACCCACTGACGCCCCTTGTCGGTCGTTTTGAAGATGCCATGCCCCGTCGCCACAAAAAGACCCCGGCTGTTGAACAGAATCCCGCGAATCGAATCGTTCGGAAGCGCGCGGCTGATGGGCCGCCAGGTTGTTCCCCCATCGACACTGCAAAAGACACCTCCATCGAACGTGCCGGCATAGATACCGCCTTCCGGATCGATCGTCAACACACGAATAAAGTTCTCCGTCATCCCTTCATGATCTTTGAGCCCATGCTGCTGACGCACCCAACCGGTCGATTGAGCCTTAAATCGCACGATGCCTTTTCCTGAGGTTCCGGCAAACAGCGTCCCGTCGGACGAGAGAGCCAAGGCATGGACCAGGATATTGTCGAGACCGGTGGTGACCACCGACCAGCGGTCGGCGACAAGACGATAGACCCCGTCACTCGTGCCCGCGTACACCCCATCACTCACAGCAAGAAGGGCTTTGATTTCCAGATGCTTGAACCCGCTATTGATCGCCTGCCAGCTCTTCCCTCGATCGCGGGAACGAAAGACCCCGCCACGGAAAGTTCCGGCATAGATCGCGCCATCTTTCCCCGTGGTAAGCGTCAGAATAAACGGATCGGTTACACCCTGTCCCGATTTCGTCCAGTTGACACCGCGATCCTCACTACGAAACAGACCGAGACCGAAGGAGCCGGCATAAACCAGGTCGCTCCCGACAGACGTGAGCGCCTGAATGCTTGTCGCCTGCTGGCCGAAGGAATCGTATTGAGGCTGAGTTTCTCCGTGGCCAGGAGCTTGCTGCGGAGATGGTGGGACCGGCGAGGGCGCCTGAGTGGCAGCTTCCAAGATCCCACCTGCGCTCCCTAGACTAATAGTCAGCACAACGACAGTCGGTGTAACCCATGTCCAAATCTTCATCTATCTCGTGACCCCGCTATCCGATGCCTGCACAGTTAGAACCCGAGGAGCCCCCAGCAGAATGCTCAAAAAGACCGTCCAGCAAGGCCGCAGCAAGAACCTTCCGACTCCTTATACCTCACTTAAGGGGAGTGGCCGAGGCTGCCCTTTACTGCGCGCATCGAACGAGTACAGTTTCACCGTGCGCGTTCTGCGAGCTAGAAGGGCACCTCGCCGCTCCCCGCTCCATTTTTCAGCATTCTGCTATCGGACACGGTGCCCAGCCGGTCCTATCGGTATATCAGGATCGAGCGGCAAGGTGACTTCCGTCGAACCTCTCCGTCCAAACATGCGTGCGCCAAGAATTCCGATCTCATACAACACCATCAAGGGCACGGCCATCAAGAGCATGGTAAAGAGGGTCGCATCGGGCGTGACGATGGCCGACAGGATCAGCGAAGCCACAATTGCGTGTTTCCGATACTTCGCTAACACTTTCGCCGAGACTACCCCGACCCGCGCCAAGATGGTAAGTACTAGCGGCAATTCAAACGCACAGCCGAATATCAGGAGAAATTTGACGTTGAAGTCGATGTAGGTGCCGACGCTCAATTCCGGGGTGACATCGTGATCCATGCCGAAGCTGACGAAGAAGTCGATGACCAGCGGGAGAATGACGAGATTGCAAAAGATTAACCCGAAGGCAAAGAGTACTCCCGCCAGCACAAACAGCGGAACACCCCAGCGTTGCTCCTTGGGGAGCAACGCTGGTTCAATACACTTCCAACACTGATAGAAGATGACCGGCAGACTCGCCAGGATCGCCGCAAGAAAGGACACTTTGATCGAGGCGAATAAGGCTTCCGTCGGTCCATAGAACACCAGCGGGTTGGGAAACGGACGATTCAACCACGCAACCATCTCGCCGGAAAAGGCGAAGGCCACCATCAGGGCCACCAGAATCGTGGCCCCGATGACGATCAGACGCTTCTTGACGGTCTGGATATGTGCGGCAAGGGGATTGAGAATCTGTGCCATGACTCCGGTCTCGGTTGCTGGCTGACGCAGGCTCCACGACGATGCTTCTCACTGCGGAGCGGCCTGCAACTCGTGGTCTCGATGGGCACGGATCAGCTCGGCCATCTTATCTTTCTTCGCCAACTTCTCTTTGTGCAAGTCCTTCAAGGACAATTCTTCGGCGGGAGTCAGTACGTGTCGTTTCTGCAATTGGACCAATTCCAAGTCCAGCCGGTGGTGCGCCTCTTCCAAGATACGAAATTCGTGGCTGGATTGGCGCAACCGTTCTGCAATCATACTGTCTGTCAGCATGTCACACCTCCTGGCTATGAGATTACTACAGCGGCCTGATATGTCCTCCCTCGCGACCGACTTCTTCTATCAATCGACCCGACTCCGACACAATCGGGTCCAGTTCCATTAGCAACGCATCTTCTATGGGATTGGTGTAGTAGGTTGGCCGGATCGTCACGTCGCGAAACCCAAGGCTTCGATAGAGTGCATGCGCGGCATGGTTCGAAGCCCGCAATTCTAGCACCGCGCACCTCGCCGCTTGCGCTAACCCGGCCTCCAGGGCCTGCATGACTAAGGCCCTGGCGATACCTTTGTGCCGCATCGTCTCGATAACTGCCAGGTTCATCAGCCGTACTTCCTCGAAGACGACCCAGAAACAGAGATACCCGACAATCGAAACGGAGCCCACTTCGCCCGGCGGAACCTGCTTGGCCAATACAAAATGTGCGAAGGGATTGCCGCTCAGTTCCGCCTCCAACATTTTGCGCGTCCAGGGGGCTGAGAAGCAAGCTTCTTCGATATGCAGAATGTCCGGCAGAGCCTCGATGGTCGCCGGTTCAATGATCCACTCGCCCATCACCGCTCCCCTTGTGGCAGGATGCTGAAACAGCCGCTCTCAGAATCGTGAAACGTTAGACGTAAAACGAAGGGACTTGTCCAAGTCCTTTGGCCCTTTTGAAACTTGTCATATCTCACGTTTCACGAACGACGAGGATGGCTTTTTTGAGCATCCTGACGCGCGCGTATTTTTCTTGCGGCCCGTTCCTGACGCAGGACCACGGGCGAAATACCGCCGGACTCCTCGTACTTCAGTTCTGCTGCAGTACGTTGCACATACAGCGGACTGATGCCAGTTCCTGCATATTCGCCTCGCCGAAGCCGCTCAATCCCTGCCAATCCGATCGAGACAGCCGAAGGCTTCCTGGCAAAATACGGAGCTTCAGTCACCGTGACGGACGGAGAAATCGACGCACGGATGGCTGACTCTTCGACCGTCCAGCCTTCGCCGAATACGAGGACTGATTCTGTGAGACTGCTTCCTAGTATGACCGGTGTGCCCACCTGTTCTGGTACCACTCGTTCCAACCGATCATCACTGGTCCAGCGAAACAACGCCCAGTAGAGCTCCTCGCGCCGGCTGTTGAGAATAGGACAGAGGAGCGTCGAGGTTCCTCTGAGATTCCAAGCCATCCCCTCCAATGTCGGTACCACCGCCAAGGGGAGCCGACTGATCGTCCGGAACCCGAGAAGCGTGGCCAGGCCGACACGAAGTCCGGTGAAAGACCCCGGGCCGATCGACACAGCGAGGCCGTCCAACTGCTTGAGTGTCAGACCCGTCTCCCGAAACAAACGATCGATCGTGGGCAGCAACAGCTTGGCGTGCGATCCGGACGCGTCCTGGTCGTGCCGGGCAAGCACGCGCGATCCATCAAGGATCGCCACACTCTGCCAGGAGGTTGCCGTCTCGACTGCCAAGATTTTCATTACTTCTACTCGTCTACAAAAAACTATGTTGGCGCCGTCCCGCAGGATGCTCAAACAGTTCAGACATCTCACCCACCCAACCCCGGCGCGCAAGACGCGCTTTATCCCGAGCGAGGGCCTTCCAATTCCCTCTACCTCCCTGTAGGGGAGTGGCCAAGGCTGCCCTCAACTGCGCGCATCGAACGAGCACCGTTTCACCGTGCGCGTTCTGCGAGCAAGGAGGGCACCTTGCCGCTCCCCGCCCCATTTTTCAGCATCCTGCTAGAGCTGTGCAAGGTCGGTGGCAGTCAGCGGCTGATTCGGAATCATTTCGTGAAAGGTCACCTGCACACTCCCCTGCCCCTTTCCATCTTCCAACAGGATCTGAAACGGCCTCAGCAGGCTCCCATCGCCAATCTCGCGGAAGTCTGCGTACTGAATGGTCGCTTCCACGGCACCGGATTCCGTGAACCGATCTTCCCGAACGACATGCAATGTCTGCCGCTCGAACCACAGCTGCCGGCGCAGAAGCTGCCCCCCGCTGGGAGACGGACCTGAGACCTCCAAACGATAGCGATCCCCATCTTCCACGAGGGTCACTATCTCGTTTTTCGCAATCGTGCCGGTCCCCAACACACCACCCATCGCCCACACACTCAACTGAAACGGCCGAGCGAGCTTTCCCATCTCGGTCATGTCGGATGGACTGCCGGACAAGACACGGCCCATCGTCGGCAAACGCAACCGGAACTGATCACCTGCCTGCACAAATTCAAAGAGTTCGCTGCCGACCGCGGTGAACCCGCGCAAGCGCATGGCGTTTGGACGGCGATAGTACAGCGCTCCCTCCACCCGCGACGCGATAGGGATGATCCCTCCCCGCACCTTTGCGCTGAAGAGACCTTTCATCGTCTTGATCGCCGCTTCCCGCTGACTCAGCAGAGCCGTCAGCTCCCCCACCGTCGCCTGCTTGAGCTGAACTTCCTCGCGCGGCGAAAACAGCCCACAACCGGATAAGAAGGTAAGAGCCAATACAGCCACGACAGTAGAACCACTGACTGAAGCCACTGTGCGCGTCCCGGATAAGAAGACACGATCCCGCAGGATGCTCAAAAAGTTCGTCCAGCAAGGCCGCAGCGAGTGAAGGGCCGAGGAGGTACAAACCGCACTTCGTGTGGACCGTTCGCCATTACAATGGGCCTTGGCGAACGGAAAAGCCCCTCCAGAGCTTCCGACCTTCGAGGAAATCCTCAACGTTGAGGGTCTGAACGATGCGAGAACGATGCATGGGAAAAGGCGCGTCTCGGTGCGCCGGGGTTGGGCGGGTGAGAAGGGCGACTTTTTCAGCATCCTGTTAAGCCAACACAACATCCAACGCCTCCCCCACTTCCCGTATCCCGATCAATTCGATCCCGTCGATGGGATCGAGCTTGGCCAAGTTCCGTTCCGGCAACAGACAGCGTTTGAATCCCATCTTTGCCGCTTCACGAATCCGCATCTCAGCCTGACTGATTGCCCGCACTTCACCGCCGAGCCCCACTTCACCCAACACCAGCAGTCCCGGCTCAATCGGCACTTCGCGCAAACTCGATGTGACCGCCGCCACAATACCCAAATCGATGGCCGGCTCGTCGATATGCATCCCACCGACGACGTTCACATAGACGTCTTGCCCAGACAGATGCATACCCAGCCTCTTCTCCATGACCGCGAGCAACAGCGAGACTCGATTCTGCTCCACGCCATTCGCCATTCGTTTCGGCATCGCATAACTCGTGGAAGACACCAATGCTTGTAGTTCGACCAGAATGGGCCGCGATCCTTCGAGACTGGATACCACCACCGATCCCGTCGTACGTTGGGACCGTTCCGCCAAGAACAACTCGGAGGGGTTGCTCACTTCCTCCAGCCCTGAATCTTTCATTTCAAACACGCCGATCTCGTTGGTCGAACCAAAACGATTCTTCACCGCGCGCAGAATGCGAAAACTATGGCCCTTGTCTCCCTCGAAATAGAGCACCGTATCAACGATATGTTCCAACAGTCGCGGCCCCGCGATCGCGCCTTCTTTGGTGACATGCCCGATGATGAAGACTGGCACGCTGCTGCGTTTCGCGTACCACATCAATTGGCCGGCCACTTCCTGCACCTGACTGATGCTGCCGGGCGCGGAGGTAATTTGTTCTGTGTAGACCGTTTGAATCGAATCGACGACCATTGCGGCGGGCTGGATCTCCTGCGCCGCTTTGAGAATTTGTTCGAGGGATGTTTCCGCCAGGATTAAGAGATTCGGATGCTCGATGCCGAGCCGCTGCCCCCGCATCTTGATCTGCCTGGGAGATTCCTCTCCGGAGACATACAGCACCGGCTCTTCCTTGGAGGACAGACACGGAAGCGCCTGGAGCAACAAAGTCGTCTTCCCGATTCCAGGATCGCCGCCGATCAGGATGACTGAGCCTGGAATAACTCCCCCACCCAGCACCCGATCGAATTCGCTGATATTCGTTAACCGCCGGTCCTCACCGACCACTTCAATCTCGGCAATCGGCGTAGCCTTAGCCTGCGCCGTCTTCATCGCAGCAGGACGCCCCTTGCCGGTCGGCGCCTGCCGCTCCTCTTTCATGGTGTTCCAGCCGCTGCAATCCGGACAACGGCCCAGCCATCGTGGCGACTGATGGCCGCAAGCTTGGCAGGAAAAACTAGTCTTCGCCCGCATTCAGTGGAGCCTCAAATAAAGGGAAACCTGAGACCTATAGTAAAGGATAGGTGAGGTGAATGGAAGATACGGGGTCGGGTAAAGGTCTTGAACTCTGGGGGTTTCCGCTAGCCCGCCATGTGTTGAGTGATTCGGTTGACCACTGGTTTGGACGTCATAGGCCGCCACTCTTGGTGGCGCAGACTCGATTCAGCTGACGCTCACGCTCTGCGACAGCAAGACG
>JBDSDL010000092.1:0-14643 GCA_039920585.1 Nitrospiraceae bacterium
CCGACGGATCTGCGGTGCTGGGCCTCGGTAATCTTGGCCCGGAAGCCGCATTACCCGTGATGGAAGGCAAAGCCATGCTGTTCAAAGAATTTGCGGGAATCGACGCATGGCCGATCTGCCTCGACACGCAAGATCCTGACGAAATAGTTCGCACCGTTCAGGCCATTGCTCCGGGATTCGGCGCCATCAATTTGGAAGACATCAGTTCGCCCCGCTGTTTCGAAATCGAACGCCGCTTAAAAACCACTTTGGATATACCGGTCATGCATGACGATCAGCATGGCACGGCTGTGGTGATCCTCGCTGCCTTGACGAATGCGCTGACTGTCACCGGGAAACGGATGGAGGACATCCATGTGGTCGTCAATGGTCTTGGCGCAGCTGGAACCGCCTGCTGCAGAATGCTGCTCGCTGCCGGCCTCTCTCATCTGATTGGATGTGAACCGCACGGTATCGTTTTACGAGGAGATGGACAGCAGCTGCGGACCTGCCGAACTGATCTCACCTCCTGCATGACCCCAGACCGTCCACAAGGGACACTCCAAGACGCGCTCAAGGGGGCCGATGTCTTCATCGGATTATCGGTCGGCAATATCCTCACGGCAGAAGATCTGGATCTCATGGCGGCAGATCGCATCGTTTTTGCCATGGCCAATCCCGACCCTGAAGTCCCTCGTGAATTAGCCGCCTCCCACTGCAGGATTTTTGCGACCGGGCGTTCAGATTATCCGAATCAGATCAACAACGCGCTCGCCTTTCCCGGTATCTTTCGAGGCGCGCTGGACGTGCAGGCGCGCGACATCAACGAAGCCATGAAGTTGGCGGCAGCCAAGGCCCTGGCAGAAACCATTCCCCCTGCGACTCTCAGCGAGGACTACATTATTCCGAGCGTGTTCGACAAGGAAGTCGTCCCACGCGTGGCAAAAGCCGTGGCGGCAGCCGCCCGTGAAACGGGCGTGGCCCGACGCCGCACCAAACTCAGCGACGACTTCGCGTCACGCTGACTATTCACCCCACATGAATCCAGCAGTTTCCAACACCCTTCTGGCACGTGACTTGGCTATGCTACAATACGCGCCCTGGGAGAGAACTTTGCTCACATGCCGTTTTCACAAAGCAAATTCATTAAGTTTCAGAACGGGATGAGACGGCGCATCGACTCGTTGCGCCCGAAAGCCGAAGAGAGTCTGGAACTCGCCGTCGATACAATGATGCAAGAGCGGGTCGATAGCTTTTTTCGTGTTGAACAGGGGTTGGAGGAAGTTATCAAGTCTCTGCTCCAAATTGAAGAGGAGATAGCGGAGATCCGTGACCTCTCCGGCGCAATGCGTTTGGAATCCCGTCTTGAGTTTGTCGAAGACCGATGGGACGATTTCGACAGCGAGATTCGAGAGCGCCCCCGTCGCCGGCGCAAGAAAATCAGCCTCGCCGATATGTTGAAAGCCGCCGGTGGGGGCGGCGGTGACCTGTCGCAAGGATCGAGCGGCATTAATAATGCGATGGACGCGTATGCCGCGATGGGCGTGGAATTCGGCAGTTCGCTTGCCGATGTCACAGCCTCATTTCGTCACAAGGCCAAGCAACTCCATCCCGATTCGAATAACGGCGACCGCAGCGCCGAACCAGAATTGCGCCGCATGCTGGAGGCCTATCAATTCCTGAAGGAATACTTGAGCCTCAGCAATGTTGAGCCTCCGCGATCACCAGACGCCACCTACCGCCCAACAGAATGAGATACAAATGACACCCAATCCACCTCTGCCGTATGTGACGGACCAGTCTGCGCTTGAATCCCTTTGCCACACGTTGCGGCAGAGTTCGCGGCTGGCGCTGGATACAGAGTTCGTCGGGGAAGATACCTTTATTCCACGACTCGAACTGATCCAAGTTGCCACCGCCACCACCGCTGCCGTCATCGATTTTCCTGCCGTGCAGGCCGGCGGATCGCTTGATGTCTTTTGGGAACTCATCTGTGATGCCAAGATTGAGAAAATCGTCCACGCCGGACGGCAAGACCTCGATCTGTTTGCCATACATGCAGGACAGATCCCGAAACCGTTTTTCGATACCCAGATCGCCGCCGCCATGGTTGGGTATGGCGCCCAAGTCGCGTACGCGAACTTGGTTCAGCGACTCCACGGCACAAAGCTGGCGAAAGCCCATACCTTTACCAATTGGAGTGCGCGGCCGCTCTCGGATGACCAGATCGCGTACGCCTTGGAAGATGTCGAGTTTCTCCTGTCGATCCATACCCATCTACAGGATCGCCTAAGCACACTCGGTCGTTCGGAGTGGGTTAGCGAGGAATTTGCGCGCCTCGAAGCGGCGGTGGGAGAAAAAAGTCGAGAGCCGCAGGAGCGCTACCAGCGAATTCGGGGATGGGACACGCTCAAGCCCAAAGGGGCTGCGGTGCTTCGTGAGTTGGCTGCCTGGCGGGAAGCGGAAGCTCGCCGCCGGAACGTGCCACGCGGACGCGTTATGCGAGACGAGGTGCTGCTTCAACTCGCGCGTCATCCACCCAAATCGATCAACGATCTCCGTGGCCTCCGTGGCGTCCATTCATCCGAGGTCGATCGACACGGAGGACAACTACTGTCTATCATTTCCTCGGCACTGGCACTTCCATCGTCGGCATGGCCGGAAGTCCCCTCCGAACGGAAACCGGACCCTGAGTCGACTGGTATCGTTGAACTTCTTCAAGCTGTGCTGAAGGCCCGCGCCGCAGAGGAGGGGATTGCCCCCACCATGCTCGCCACCAGCACAGATCTACAAGCACTGGTGGAAGCGAAACAGAATCGGACAGCCCTCAATCTGCCCATCCTTCATGGCTGGCGGCGACAACTGGCCGGCGATCTGCTCTTACAAGTATTAGCTGGAGCGATCACCATTAGCGTAGACCGAACTTCCGGCGCTCTGCAGATGAAATAGCTGGATGCAGAAGAAATCTTCCAGCGGCGTTCTCGCTTCGCTCAGATCCTCACGCGCCGATTGAGATTTTTGGAGGGCGGAAGCGCTGGAAGGGCTTTTCCGTTCGCCAAATCCCAAGATCGAAGCGCTTCAGCGTTTCGACCTCCAGCCTTCAGATTGGCCTGCCGTGCTAGTCCTACCCGTCTTACGCTTCACGAACGGCGCGTTACACGCAAGGACCTATTGAGGAGAGACGGCCAGCCCGTCGACGGCTCCGATGGATCGGTATTTCTGATCGCGTTGGGCTAGCAATTGAGGAATGGAAAGGTCGTTGAGCTGGGCGAGTTGGTTACTGAGGGCTTTGGCGACTCGATCGGTGATGGCATTGAGGTCTCGATGGGCGCCGCCGAGCGGTTCGGGAATCACTTCATCTACGATATGGAGATCGACCAGATCTTTCGCCGTCATTTTCAGAGCGGCGGCTGCATCGGGAACTTTAGTCGGATCGTCCCACAGGATAGCGGCGCAGCCTTCCGGTGAAATCACCGAATAGACTCCATGCTCCAGCATGAGGACGCGATCTGAGACGCCCAATGCGAGTGCCCCTCCGCTGCCACCTTCACCGATGACGATGGAAATAATTGGGACGGCGAGCCGGGACATCACAAACAGATTGCGGGCGATAGCTTCAGCCTGGCCTCGCTCTTCCGCGCCGATGCCGGGATACGCGCCAGGCGTGTCGATAAAGGTCACGACCGGCCGTCCAAACTTCTCGGCCATCCTCATGAGACGCAGGGCTTTTCGATAGCCTTCTGGATTCGGCATGCCAAAGTTTCGTTGCATCCGCTCTTTAAGAGTCTTTCCCTTTTGATGACCGATGACCATGATCGAGCGGTCGTTGAATCGCGCAAAGCCTCCGACGATGGCACGATCGTCGCCGAACGCACGGTCCCCGTGGAACTCAAAGAAATCTCTAAAGAGATAACTGATGTAATCGAGGGTGCTGGGCCGCTGGGGATGCCGGGCGAGTTGTGTACGCTGCCAGGGAGTCAGTTTTCGGTAGAGCGTGTCTTCGACCTGGGCCAGCTTCATCCGCAGCTTGCGGATCTCGTCCTGGGGGGCCGATTTCCCGGCAGGAACGGCCGCGAGCTTTTCTATCTTTTCTTCGATCTCGCGGACTGGTTTTTCAAACTCAAGGTAATCGCGCATAGTGCCGATACGAATATCGATATATGGGGGGAGGGAATACAGAGACCCTTCCCTGAAGTAGGGTTACGATAGCAGAAAAATGGCTCCTTTGCCTAGCACTTCTTCAACATCCGCGACAAAATGTTCGCTGGGGGTGACGGTCAGATGAGGAAGCGGAGCCGTCTCAGCTTCCAGCGCTGCATCCATTCGCAATGTGAGTGAGATGGTTGTCCCCCCCGGGTGACGCTGAAAGACTTCACGGAGGCGAGGCAGCTGTTCCGTCACACCAGGGCGATCCGACAGTCGAATGCGGACCCGCTTGATCGTCTGCGCTTGCACCTCGGCAAGCGGTTCAATCTTGCTTCCCCGAATCTTCGTCCCTTTATCGCCACGGTCTATCGTGCCTGTGATGCGCACAAGACGTTCCGGTACAACCAAGTCGGCGGCGTTCTTGTAGAGATCCGGAAAGACGATGATCTCAACCACACCCTGGAGGTCTTCCAGGGTGAGATAGGCCATCCGGTCGCCTTTCTTGGTCAGCATGCTCTTGACGGTCGTGATGATGCCGCAGAGTTTCACCTCCCGGCCGTCCAACAATTCCGGCAGGCCGATGGTCGAGACCGTGGCAAGCGCCTGGATGGTGGCCTCATAGCGCGCCAGCGGGTGGGAGGAGATATAGAAGCCGGTCAGCTCCCGTTCCTGCTTCAACCGCTCACTTTGGTCCCATTCAGGAATGTTGGGCAGCGGCATGGCCGGATGTTCCGCCGAGTCTTGTCCGTGCAGCTCGTCGCCAAAAATATTCGTCTGCCCCAGATCCCGCTCACGCTGCGCGGCCGCCCCGTCCTCGACGGCTTGATCCAGAACCGCGGCCAGCTGAGAACGCTTCGCGCCGGTTGAGTCGAATGCGCCGGTCTTAATCAGCCCTTCGAGCATGCGCTTGTTCACTTTGTGGAGATCGACGCGGCGGCAGAACTCAAAGAAAGACTTGAAGGGGCCGGTTTCATTTCGAATCTCGATGATCGATTCGACGGCGCCTTCGCCCACATTCTTGATGGCCGCCAGGCCGAATCGGATGGCGTGGTCCACCACGGTAAAGTTCTTATGGCTTTCGTTCACGTCTGGAGGCAGGACTTTGATGTTGAGGTCGCGGCATTCCGTAAAATAGCCGACGATTTTGTCGGCGTTGCCCATGTCGGTGGTCATCAGGGCAGCCATAAACTCCGTCGGATAGTGCGCCTTCAGATAGCCGGTCTGATAGCAGACGACGGCATAGGCGGCGGCGTGCGACTTGTTGAACCCGTAGCCTGCAAACTTCTGGATCAGTTCGTAGAGCTTGTCCGCTTTCTTGTCGGGAATCTTGTTCGTCTTGGCTCCGGCTAGGAACTGCGCGCGCAGCTTCTCCATCTCTTCCGGCTTCTTCTTGCCCATCGCACGCCGGAGAATATCCGCTTGGCCGAGCGAGAAGCCCGCCACCTTATTGGCGATCGCCATCACCTGTTCCTGATAGACGATGACCCCGTAGGTGTCCTTCAGGATCGGTTCGAGCTCAGGCACTTCGTACACGATCGGGATCTTGCCCTGCTTGCGTTTGATGAAGTCGGGAATGAGATCCATCGGGCCAGGGCGATAGAGTGCGATGATGGCGATGATGTCCTCGAAGCGGTCAGGTTTTAGGCCGGTCAGGAGATCGCGCATCCCGGAGCTTTCCAACTGGAAAAGGCCGATCGTCTTTCCTGAGGAGAGGAGGGCAAAGGTCTTGGGGTCGTCGAACGGCATCTGCTCCATGACCAACGGTGGATTGCCGGGATGCCGCTCATTGATCAGATTCTCGGCGCGTTTGATCATCGTGAGGGTTTTGAGTCCCAGGAAATCGAATTTGACGAGCCCGATCTTTTCGACGTCTCCCATCGAATATTGGGTGACGATTTCGTCGTTGGCTCCTTTGTAGAGCGGCACGTGGTCCGTGAGTGGTCCTTCCGAAATCACCACACCGGCGGCGTGAGTCGAGGCGTGGCGGGCCAGTCCTTCAAGGGAACGGGCGATGCCCATCAGTTCTTTGACCCGCGTATCGGTCTCGACGAGATCGCGCAGTTTCGGTTCTTGATCGAGTGCCTGCTGGAGCGTGATGTTCAGTTGATTCGGGACGAGCTTGGCCACGCGATCGACTTCGGCATAGGGAATCTCCAGCACGCGGCCCACATCCCGGATCGCGGCTTTCGCCCCGAGCGTCCCAAATGTAATGATCTGGGCCACATGGTCCTTGCCATACTTGTCGACCACGTAGTTGATGACCTCGCCCCGGCGCTCCATGCAGAAGTCCATATCGATATCGGGGAGGGACACGCGCTCAGGATTCAAGAACCGTTCGAACAAGAGTGTGTAGACGAGGGGATCGAGGTCCGTGATGCGCAGCGCATAGGCGACGAGACTACCGGCGGCGGAGCCGCGCCCCGGTCCGACCGGAATATTGCGCGAGCGGGCAAACTTGATGATGTCCCACACGATAAGGAAATACCCGGCGAACCCCATCGAGCAGATGATCGTCAGCTCTTCACGCAGACGCAGTTCATAGGCAGCCGGCAGGATCTGGCTGGGCCGCTCTTTCAATCTGGCAGCCAACCCCTCCAACGCCAAGCGCTCCAGATAGGTTTCCCGCGTGAAGCCTTCGGGAACTTTGTATTGAGGGAGATGCGTCTTGTTCAGTGCCAGTTGGAGGTCGCAGTTGTCCGCAATCCGGCAGGTATTAACGACGGCATTGGGGAACTCGATAAAGGCAGCCGAGACTTCTTCTGTCGATTTCACATAGAGCTGATCCGTATCGAACTTCATGCGGTTCGGGTCGCTGATCGTCTTGCCGGTTTGCAGACAGAGCATCAATTCATGCGGACGGAAATCTTCTTTCTTGAGGTAGTGGCAATCGTTGGTGCCGGCCAGAGGGATGTCCATTTTCTTGGCGATTTCGAGCAGGCCACTATTTGCGACCCGCTGGTGGTCCAACCCGTTCGCCTGCACTTCAAGGTAGAAGTGTTCCTTCCCGAAGATTTCCTGAAACTCGCCTGCCGCAGCCATGGCGCCGGCCATGTCCTTCTGGCCGATGAGGTACGGAATTTCGCCGCTTAAACAGCCTGACAGGGCAATCAATCCCTCATGGTGTTCTTTTAAAATTTCCTTATCCATCCGTGGCTTATAGTAGAATCCTTCAAGGTATGCTTTGCTGACTAGATTGATGAGATTCTGATAGCCTGTGAGATTTCGAGCCAGAAGGATCAGGTGATAGTAATCATTGTGGGCGAGGCCGCTGTCTTTGGCAGCCAAGCGACTGCCGGGGGCCATGTAGGCTTCGCAGCCGATGATGGGTTTGATGCCCGCCTCTTTGGCTTTGCGATAGAACTCGATGGCCCCGAACATATTGCCATGGTCGGTCATGGCCACAGCCGGCTGGCCGAATGATTTAATCTGCTGGACCAGCGGTTCGATTTGATTCGCGCCGTCCAGGAGGCTGAATTGGGTATGGAGATGGAGGTGAACGAAGGACGACGCCATGGCGGGATTCTAGGAGGCAGGGAAGGCGAAGTCAAACGCGGGTGGGAGGGTAGTCTGGTCGTCCTCCTGCTCGCGGAACGCGCACGATAGGAATGTGCTCGTTCGACGCGCGCAATCGAGGATCGACCAGGCTACCCTCCCGTTAAGAGGGGGGGAGGTGAGGGTGAAAGAACAGGAACAGGGGAGATCATTTAGGGTGGTCGCTGTGCACGTGCAACACGCATGTCTTGCCTGGCTGCTCACGCTTGCGCGGGAGTGACCGGCCAATTAAGAGCTGTCATAATGGCGTGGGTTAAGGACGCGCTAGATAGAAATAAGGAAGCTCATGCGAATACTACTGGTTGAAGACGATCTGAACCTCGCGCAATTCATCCGCAAAGGGTTGAAGGAAGAACAGTATGCAGTTGACTTCGCGGCCGATGGTGAAGAAGGGTTGGCGTTGGCCTTGGCAAATCCTTACGATCTGTTGATCCTCGACATCATGCTGCCTAAGCTCGATGGCCTCACGCTCTGTCGCCGTGTCCGGGCCACGGGAAATGGGACTCCGGTATTGCTGTTGACCGCACGCAATACCCTGGAAGCCAAGGTGTCCGGTTTCGATACAGGCGCCGATCAATTTTTGCCCAAGCCGTTCGCGTTTGTAGAGCTACTGGCTCGAGTCCGGGCCTTGCTGCGCCGAGGAGGGCCGCAACAATTGATCCGTCTGAAAGCAGCCGATCTAGAGTTGGATCCGGCTTCTCACCGCGTGTGGCGGGCCGGGCAAGAAATCCCACTGACAAATAAAGAGTATGCCTTACTTGAGTTCCTCTTGCGAAACAAGAATCGGGTATTGACGCGAACAGCAATCATCGAACACGTGTGGGACATCAGCTATGACCCCATGACGAACATCGTGGATGCGCATATTCGGGCTCTGCGCGCGAAGATCGATCGAGATTTTTCACCCCAGTTGATTGCCACGGTACGCGGCGCTGGGTACATGTTGGAAGAGGCGGAGTCGATCGCATGAAGTCCCTGCATAGTTTGATCCGTCAGTCTGCGCTCATTCTGATGGCAGCGCTTCTGCTGGTCTTTTCTGTTCTGACCTACGCCGGAGGTGATGCCTTGTTGCATCGCTTTGTGGATGGCCGGCTGTTCGGGTTAGCGGAGACGATGGCTAAGATCGTTGAGCAACACCCCAACATTGTCGAGAGTTCCAGTGAGGAATCTGCGCGTGCAGCCGAGATGATCCGAGGCAAAAATGATGAGCGCGAGGTTACCCATTCTCTTCGGATCTTCTCCCCGGATGGCCGGCTGGTTTGGAAAAGTCCCAACGCAGTGGCACAGGCGCCGATTCCCGATCACGTCTTCGAGCAAGTCCGCCTTGGGAACAGCCTGTATAAAACCGCTGAGACCTTGGATAGCAGGTGGTCTGTACGACAGCTATACGTCCCGATTCCCCGGCAGGGCCCTGTACGGCACGTTCTGCAGGCCGAGGCATCACTGCTCCTCTATCGGGAGACACTGATCGGCCTTGTGATCCTACTGACGCTTGGATCCGGGACCATCCTTTTTGTTGCCTGGATAGGCAGTGGGTGGCTGGCCAAGAAAGTGATGACGCCGATCGAGGTGTTGAGTACCGGCGCAGAAACGATGTCGGGAGCCGACCTGGGGAAACGACTCACTCTGGATTCACCCTACCGGGAATTCCTGCGACTCACGCAGGCGTTCAACTCCGTCATGGACCGGTTCCAACGGAGTGGTGAAACTCAGCGGAGGTTTTGCGACATCGCCGCCCACGAAATGAAAACCCCCTTGACCATCCTGCAGGGCAACCTGGACGTCGCCCTCATGAAAGCCAGGACCACGGAGGAATATCGCGAAGCACTCATCAATAATCTTGAGCAGGTCGGGCGGCTGATTGCCCTAACCCGTTCCCTGTTGACCCTCGCGAATTTCACAAGCGGCAAGCCTCCCGTTCACCTCGTGCCGCTCGCCCTGGAACCGATGATTCAAGATATAGTGGATGAACTGACCCTCCTTGCCGATGACCGCCAAATCACCTTGTCGGTTGAATCTCAATCGGTCCCACCCGTCCTCGGCGATGCCCAGTGGCTCAAGCAAGCCCTGATCAATCTACTCGACAACGCGCTGCACTACACGCCCTCCGGTGGAGCCGTAACTGTCCGCTTACAGACGACCGGGGAAGGGGTTGCTGTGGCTGTCGAGGATACAGGCCATGGCATCGAGCCGGAGCATCTTCCTCATCTCTTCGAGCGGTTTTACCGGACCGATTGGGCAAGGGCAAAGGATGCCGGTGGTACCGGACTTGGGCTGCCTATCGTCAAGGAAATCGCGGAGGCCCACGGCGGAACAATTTCGGTCACAAGCCAAGTCGACAAGGGTTCGGTCTTTACCCTGCGATTGCCGGTCCGTGCTCATCAGGCGATTCCGACCTAGCTCAGAGTTTGCCACGAAGACTTCTACTGCTAACGCTACTGCCTGATTCAAGCAAGGTGGGCACCACAACTCCATAGGATGATGAAGATTTATTCATGATCTCTTCATGACTCTTATATATACGACTGATATAATCGTACTAATCCCAACGGGATGCCCAAATTATTTTTGGGTATTTTGAAGATCCGGGATTCAACTGCGACTTGGGACCAGTTTTCGATGGAGGGTAGTATGAGCAAGATATTTCAGTCTATGGCGGTGTCGGTCTTCGCGCTCACTGGCTTGGTGGGCTGTGACCACGAATCGCATGCAGCCGGGGATACGAATCCAGCCCGTGTAACCGAAATGAAAAAGGACTTTCGCGATCTCTGGCTTGGGCACATCTATTGGGTGCAGCATGCTGTATTAGATAACGCAAAGAACAGTCTGGCGGAGCGCGCTGCCGTCAAGAAGGAAGTCGATGCCAATACGAAACAGATTGCGAGTGTGATTATACCTTTTTACGGTGAAGCCCGGTCGCAGCAATTCTTGAACCTGCTGGATATCAACATTGGAGCGGTTAGAGAATACTCGGAGGCCACCGTTGCGGGGAATAAAAGCAAACAGGATGCTGCGCTTGCCCATTTGGCGAGTAATGCTAAAGACTTCGGCGCATTCTTCAGCTCAATCAATCCCTATTTGTCGGAATCTACCGTTCGGGGGTTGATCGCGGCGCATGGCGCCCACCATGTCCTTCAAATCAACCAGTACCAAAAAAAGGACTATGCGCATCTAGATGAAACCTGGAAGATGATGCGAGAACACGTCTATGTCATTGCAGATACGTTGACAGAGGCATTGGTGAAACAGTTTCCGGGCAAGTTCTTATAATCGGCGAGCGCTGTCGTCGCCCGCGACGATTCTGAGAGAAGTACGCAGAGCGGTAGCGGCTTCGCGTGAGATCACTGAATAAGGAAGACCCGTCTTGACCCACCGTGTGCAATGAGGCTGTACTGGCGCCGCAGTCGGGCCATCCGATGACAACCGCACCGTACCACGATAAGACGCAACGCGCGCCAGAGCTTGATCACGCCATACCGAGCCTTCATCTGTCGATGGAGCTTCTGCATGCGGACAAGCTACTGCGTGGTGGCCAGCGTTCGGGCACTGCTTGGACGGCGGCTCCACGCATAGTAGCCGCTTCGACTCACGTTTACGGCCTGGCACAATCGAGTGAGTGGGTGTTGGACCCGATGCCTTTGAACAAACCGATAGCTCATGGCGATTTCTTGGCAAAGTACATGGAGGCTGGTTCATGCGGTGAGAGCAACAGCTGCCTCCGATATAGCCGCTTTGTGCTTTTAGGGAAGTACTGACGCAGCAAGTGATTCGTATTTTCGTTGGTGCCGCGCTGCCACGGACTTTGTGGGTCACAGAAATAGACCTGCACCTTGGTATCGATCGCCAATCGTTTGTGATGGGCCAGCTCCATCCCTCGACCTCAGGTTATCGACCGGCGCAATGCCGATGGCAGTTGTCGTACCTGCGTGCTCAGCGCCATCACCACCGAGCCGTGTCTTTTCCTGGCACCTTCACCTGCATCGTGAAGCGCGACAACCGCTCCACCCAGTGCGCTGAGGTCGACCGCTTGCTATCACCTCCAAAAGAAATAAACGGGAAAATTCTGCTTTTTCGGCACGGTATCCCCGCTTGTACTGATGTCCTAGCGGGGAGTAGGCTAAGCCCACTGGTTGTGCCACTAGTCGGAGGCTCGGCATGTGGGTTATCTTCCTCATCCTCCTCCTGCCTCTCTCCGTCCACGCCGAAGATCTCGGCGAGCTAAGCGCGAATCCGTTCAATCCTGATTCCACGTCCAATCCCTTCGGAGCTGGAAATCCCTACGACCCTAAGAGTCCCACAAATCCCTGCGGTCACATCAGCACGGCGGTCAGTCTAGACATACCAGCGGCGGCTAAAAGAATGGGGCAAACAGATCAGGCAAAACAAACCTTAGCAAGGAGGGATCAGCTATGCGCTACATCAGGGTCATAAGTGGAGTCGTTGCCGCGCTTGCCTTCGCTGCGACAGCGAGTGCTGGGTCGATTGAAGACAAGGCGCAAGGGGCGGTTGGTGGGGCCGAATCAGGACATGTCGACGTGGCCATTGATATCAGCGAGAAAGCCTTTCACGTCACAAAAGGGGGGACAGAGCGTGGGTTTACTCTCATAGCAGGGACGCCGGCGGTCATTCAACTTCGCAACCGGGATCTCGTGGCGCATGAGTTTATGTCCACATTGTTCCGCGATGTCCCGTTCCGCATTTCGGGCAACGCCACCTTGGTTAAGACAGCTCGAGCCACCGGAGTTCGCGTCGATCCAGGACAAACGGTTACCCTTGAGTTCAACGCCCCCGTGGCGAAGGTGGACCAATATGGCGGCACAGAGTCCAGCTATGATGTCTTCTGGTGCAATGTCCATGGAAAGGATCATGGACAAAAAATGCGCGGGGAATTGCTGATCATAGAGACCAGAGGTGAGATCGGCGGCGGATAATGTGATGAAGGCTCAGGTCACCTGACGCCGGGTCGTCCGATCGATTCGAGCGACCCGATGTCCTTCACGCTTCCCATTGCCTGGTCGATCCCTCTGGTCAACCTCAGAGGGAAACCTCGTGCCCTATGATCGACCTGGGCTCTGAGAAGGAGTAGCCGGTACAATGCAGTGGCTAAGAGGCTCTTCACCACGGAGTGTGTTCGTGAAAAACAATGAAGAGGCGAAACAGTGCTGTTACGATTGTCATTGACAGCATTCGTGATCCCGCTTGCGCTCGCGCTAGGGATTGGCGAAATCAGTTTGGCCGAGGAGTCGCTGTATGACCCCGACGTGGTCCTTGTGATGAAGGACAAATACTTTCACGTGATCAAAGGGGCACAACCAGGGAACCCTTCGCCGAATCCAGCCTTTTCGTTACCAGTCGGGAGGGACATCGTCATTCAGCTTCGCAATGAGGACAATGTGGCGCATGAGTTCGTCTCGCCGTTGCTCCTCAAGGCGGAAGACCTTCAGCTCTCAGGCCGGGCTACCCTCGTGTATACCATCACCGCCGTCGGGGTTCGGGTTGAGCCGAAAGACAGCGTGACGCTTCGCTTCGACATCCCTGACGCCGGCTTTGATCAGTTTCATTTTTGGTGCAATATCCATGGGAAGTTTGTCGATGACAGCATGCGCGGGGAGATTTTTATCCTGCGCGCGAAACCATCACCCCAGTAACCGGACCTCGAGACGTGAGAGGGCCTATTGGTCGAATGGAAGAAGTCAGGAGACGCGACGGCGATGGGCGGTGAGGGATGCCATGACCCAGATGACGATGTACTCTCTCTGAAGCAGGCTGTGCCTCAGAGAGTTGATTAAGAGGTTTGCCATGATCGAGAGAATAGTGGAACGGATCCTTAGTGGCCTCTTTGCCATCATGCTCGCCGGTGCCGCAGTCGATGTCGCGCAGGCGGGAGAGACGGTGGGAGTTCCACCGGAAGTGGTCGCAGAGTACATTCATGCGATCATTCAGGCCGATCGGACTATCTATTCCAGCCATGTCGTGGAACGGCTGCAGGATCTCAAGATCACTGTGGCGGCGGAAGAATGGAAAGCGAAGGGGACGGTGCCTCTTCCGGCTCAAATGCTACAGATGGCTGGTCAAGAGGTTCAGGGACTCGGACTCGGGCTTCGTATCCGGTTGGCCAGCCTGGGGCCAATTTACAAAAAAAACGGGCCTGCTGATCAGTTCGAACGAGCGGGCCTGGAAGCGGTGGCAAAGAATCCCCGGAAGCCCTATACGGGAATCATTACCGAAAGTGGCAAGCATTTTTTCAAGGCGATATTTGCGGACCGGGCCGTCTCCATGACCTGTGTCGCCTGCCATAACAGTCATGAACTGAGCACAAAGCGAGACTACAAGCTCTACGATGTGATGGGAGGGATTATCATTTCATTTCCCGTCCAATAAGGCCATATCGCCCTACGATCCGCAGGGGCCTGGACAAAAATGCTCTGGAACCATCGTTCATCCCCAAACCACTTCAGAATGATGAAGAAATATTCATAATTCCTTCATGGAACGTTCATGTGGCAGGGCTAAAGTCACCACCAAATAAACGGCTGAGATGACAGCATACTCATGGTATTGGCTGAGTCACATCGTGACACTGAGCACGGACACTGAGCACTATTGACCAGACTGCCTCATGGCATTGCGTCAAATCGCAAGAGGTAATAGGGAGCAAATCTTTCTCCACTAAGAGTTTAGAAAAATCACATATGGGCTTGCTAGAAGCCCTCAACTCATAGGAGGTGTACCCCATGTTTTTGTCACGGAGGCAGTTTTTAAAAGTCACGGCCGGGACGGTCGCGGCGGTCGCGGTGGCGGACAACGTGCTCGCGTTGACCGCACTCCAGCCCGTCATCGAAGTCGGGAACCCGTTGGGGGACTACCCGGATCGGTCCTGGGAGCGGGTCTATCACGATCAGTATCGGTACGATTCATCGTTTACCTGGGTCTGTTCCCCGAATGACACCCACGCCTGTCGCGTGC